>PLEY01000154.1 GCA_003136595.1 Burkholderiales bacterium | reverse complement strand
TCCATCGCCGCATTCGCCTGGGCGATGATGTACTTGCCCTCCTCGATGGCGGACAGATAGTCGATATGGTCGACCACCCTGCCGCCCTCGACCTTCCGGTACGGGGTCTCGAGGAAACCGTACTCGTTTAGCCGCGCATACAGGGCAAGCGAGTTGATAAGGCCGATGTTCGGACCTTNNGGTCCATGAACTGCGAGAGCTGGGATGATCCGAAGAACTCGCGGATCGCAGCGGAGATCGGCTTGCTGTTGATGAGGTCGTGGGGCATGAGGTTGTCGGCCTCGGCTTGGCCGAGGCGCTCCTTGACGGCACGCTCGACACGCACCAGCCCCGAACGAAACTGGTTCTCGGCCAGCTCGCCCACACAGCGCACGCGCCGGTTGCCGAGATGGTCGATGTCATCGACCTCGCCGCGACCGTTGCGCAACTCGACCAGAATCTTGATCACGTCGAGCACGTCTTCGTTGGCCAGCGTCATCGGCCCGGTCACCTCATCGCGGCCGACGCGGCGATTGAACTTCATGCGGCCGACCTTCGACAGGTCGTACGCGTCAGCGCTGTAGAACAGCCGGTTGAAGAGGGCCTGGACCGCATCCTCGGTGGGTGGCTCGCCGGGACGCATCATCCGGTAGATCGCCACCCGGGCCGACATTTCGTCAGCCGTCTCGTCCATGCGCAGGGTCTGCGAGATGTACGGGCCCTGATCGAGATCGTTCGTGTAGAGCGTCTGGATGTCCTTGACGTTACCCTGGCGCAGGCGCTTGATCCGCTCCTCTGTCAACTCGTCATTGGCACTGGCGATGATCTCGCCCGTCTCGGTGTCGACGACGTCGCGGGCCAGCACGCGGCCCAGGAGGTAGTCCTCGGGGACCGAGATGCGCTTTAGCCCGGCCGCCTCGAAGTCACGCAGGTGCTTGGCGTTGATGCGCTTGTCCTTCGGCGCGATCACCTTGCCGGACTTGTCGGTGATGTCAAAACGGGCGATTTCACCGCGCATGCGCTCGGGCACGAATTCCATCTGCGCGCCCTCGGTCATGAGGCTGAAATTGTCGAAGACGAAGAAGTGCGCGAGGATCTGCTCGGGCGTCATGCCGATGGCCTTGAGCAGGATGGTCACGGGCATCTTGCGGCGCCGGTCGACCCGGAAAAACAGGATGTCCTTCGGATCGAATTCGAAGTCGAGCCACGACCCACGATAGGGGATGATCCGGGCCGAGAACAAGAGCTTGCCAGACGAGTGCGTCTTGCCCCGGTCATGCTCGAAGAACACGCCCGGCGAGCGGTGCAACTGGCTGACGATGACGCGTTCCGTGCCATTGACGACGAACGACCCGGTCGTCGTCATGAGTGGCAACTCACCCATGTAGACTTCCTGCTCCTTGACCTCCTTGATGGTCGGCTTGGAGGCTTCCTTGTCCATGATGACAAGGCGCACCTTGGCGCGCAGGGGCGAAGCGTAGGTCAGCCCCCGCTGCATGCACTCCTTGACGTCGAAGGCCGGCTCGCCGAGCGCGTAGCTGACGAACTCAAGACGGGCAAACTGGTTGTGCGAGACGATCGGAAAAATCGAGGTGAACGCGGCCTGCAGGCCTTCGTTGGCACGCTTTCCTGGCGGCAGGTCGGCCTGCAGAAAACTGAGGTAGGACTCGAGCTGGGTCGCCAGCAGGAACGGCACTTTATGCACATTCGCACGCTTGGCGAAACTCTTGCGAATACGTTTCTTCTCGGTAAACGAGTAGGTCATGACAACTCCGTCAGGGGGTGACAGGAAGGGTTCGGATTCGGCGTCTCAAGTGTCAAACTCACCACTGCAAAACAATTTCAGAACGTCAAACACGGAACCAAAACAGCGCATCGGAAACCTTCTATACGACGTGATCCACCGTGTTGCGCACCCGACTCCGGTGCAATTCGGAGTGCGGCAATCCGGTCCTGCTAAAGCGGTGTCGGCCCGTAAATCCTGGTCGGCACGACTCGGAAAAGCCCGGCAGCAAAAACACAAAAACCCGGGGACCCCGAGGGGCCCTCCGGGTCGACAGCACAACGCTTACTTGACCTCAACCTTCGCGCCCGCATCTTCCAGCTTCTTCTTGGCGGCCTCGGCGTCGGCCTTCGCGATCGCTTCCTTGACAGGCTTCGGGGCACCGTCGACCAGGTCCTTGGCTTCCTTCAAGCCCAGGCCGGTCAGTTCCCGAACCGCCTTGATGACGTTGACCTTGTTGGCGCCGACCTCGGTCAGGATGACGTCGAACTCCGTCTTCTCCTCGACTGCGGGCGCAGCCGCGCCGCCTGCACCCGAGGGCGCTGCGACCGCGACGGCGGCTGCAGCGGCAGAGACGCCGAACTTGTCTTCGAGATCCTTGATCAGTTCGGACAGCTCGAGAACGGTCAAGCCCGCAATCGCTTCGATGATTTCAGTTTTGCTCAATGCCATGATGGACTCCTGATAACTTGTCTAGATGAGTGAGTGTGTGAGGTTTGCGGGTCGCGCAGCTTTCGTCATGCGGCCTCCTGTTGCGCGCCCTCTTTCTGGTCGCGCACGGCAGCCAGCCCACGCACAAACTTGGTCGGAACCTCGTTGAGCGTACGGACGAACTGCGCAATCGGCGCTTGCATCGTGCCCAGCAGTTTGGCGAGGAGTTCTTCCCTCGAGGGCAACGTGGCGAGCGCTTTGACGCCATTGGCGTCCAAAGGCGAGTTCGCAAGCGCCCCGCCCTTCACGATCAGCTTGTCGTTGTCCTTGGCAAAATTGCTGAGAACCTTGGCAACCGCCACGGGGTCTTCCGCAATGCCGTAGATGAGCGGCCCGACCATCTTGTCGGACAGCACTTCAAACGGCGTATTGGCGACCGCACGGCGTGCCAGGGAGTTCTTAAGCACGCGCAAGTACACACCGCTCTGGCGCGCCTGCTTGCGCAAGGCGGTGATATTGCCGACTGCCAGACCACGGTATTCCGCAACCACGATCGCCTTGGCAGCCGCCACTTCCTTGGCCACCTCCTCGATCACTACTGCCTTTTCGGAACGGTTCAGACCCACGGTCATACTCCATGAAAAGATGGGCGGCGCTTTGGGGCACCACACATCGACCAGTAACACGGCGACCGAACGTTTCGAAGCTCCCGTCGACGCCCGGAGAGGCGGCGACGCTCACCACAAAAATTTTCGGGACCGCCATCTGCGTTGGCCGACCACGGGGTCGATTAAGGAGACCGGCTGACCAGCACCGGTCTTCGCCAACGGTCTTTGACGGCACTCCGGGGAAACCCGTCTCCCCCGGAAGGCCCAAAGTCCTCAGAGCCCCGTCCTCTGGGGCCCGTCAATCTTCCAGGCCCAGGCACAGTGCCAGGGCCATCCTCATTCCTGCCGGTCTAGGCCTGCGCGGCGAGCGACGCCTGATCGACCTTGACCCCGGCACCCATGGTGCTCGACACCGACAGCTTGCGCAGATAAATCCCCTTGCTCGACGCCGGACGCGCCTTGTTCAGGGCCTCGATCAGCGCGACCAGATTGGTTTGCAGCGCGCTCACCTCGAATGACGCCCGACCGATGGTCGCATGGACGATTCCGGCCTTGTCAGCGCGGTACTGGACCTGCCCGGCACGGGCGTTCTTGACCGCCGTCGCGACATCGGGCGTCACGGTGCCGACCTTGGGGTTCGGCATCAGACCGCGGGGACCCAGGATCTGGCCCAGCTGTCCGACCACGCGCATGGTGTCGGGCGACGCGATGACGATGTCGAAATTCAGATTGCCAGCCTTGATCTGCTCGGCCAGATCTTCCATGCCGACGATGTCGGCTCCGGCAGCCCGGGCCTGTTCGGCCTTCTCGCCCTGCGCGAACACCGCGACCCGCACGGTCTTGCCTGTGCCTGCAGGCAGGACAACCGAGCCGCGCACGACCTGGTCGGACTTCTTTGCGTCGATTCCGAGCTGCACGGCGACGTCGATCGACTCATCGAACTTTGCCGTGGCCACTTCCTTGATCAATTTCAGCGCATCGGCGACCGGGTAGAGCTTGGTGCGATCGACCTTCGCGGCGATCGCCTGAGCGCGCTTGCTAAGCTTGGCCATTTAGAGTCCCTCCACCACGATGCCCATCGAGCGCGCGCTGCCCGCGATGGTACGCACCGCTGCGTCGAGGTCGGCCGCGGTCAGATCGGGCAGCTTCGCCCGGGCGATATCCTCAGCCTGGGCGCGCGAGATGCGGCCCACCTTGTCGGTATGCGGCTTGGCCGAGCCCTTCTGCAGGCCGGCGGCCTTCTTGATGAGGATCGTCGCCGGCGGCGTCTTCATCACGAAGGTGAAGCTCTTGTCCGCGTAGGCGGTGATCACCACAGGAATCGGCAAGCCCGGCTCGACCCCTTGCGTCTGCGCGTTGAATTCCTTGCAGAAGGCCATGATGTTCAGGCCGCGTTGCCCGAGCGCCGGTCCGATCGGGGGCGAGGGATTGGCTTTCCCAGCTGGCACCTGCAGCTTGATGAAGCCGATGATTTTCTTTGCCATAACGAGTCCTCTAGATTGAGTTCAAGCGCTTTTTCACCACGCGTCGCGCGGCTACTGAAGCTCCTCTGGAGCGTACTGCTTCAAACCTGACTGCCGGTACTGCACCTGCCTGGCCTGCACCACAGTGTCGAGTCGGCTGCAGTGTCGGCGGGACCCGCCGCAGCCGCTGGATCTAGGCCTTTTCGACCTGACCGAACTCGAGTTCGACGGGAGTGGCTCGCCCGAAAATCGTCACCGACACACGCAGCCGGGATTTCTCGTAGTTCACTTCCTCGACATTGCCGTTGAAGTCGGTGAACGGACCCTCCTTCACGCGCACCATCTCACCCACTTCGAAGAGCGTCTTGGGACGCGGCTTCTCGACGCCTTCTTGCATCTGCGTCAAGATCTTCTCGACCTCCTTCTGAGAGATCGGGGTGGGCTTGTTCGCCTTGCCACCGACGAACCCGGTCACCTTGTTGGTGTTTTTCACAAGGTGCCAGGACTCATCAGTCATCTCCATCTCGACCAGCACGTAGCCCGGAAAGAAGCGCCGCTCGGTGATCGACTTCTGGCCATTCTTGACCTCGACGACCTCTTCGGTGGGCACGAGGATGCGCCCGAACTTGTCCTGCATGCCGTCGCGATCAATGCGCTCCTGCAGCGCCTTCATGACACTCTTTTCCATGCCCGAATAGGCATGCACCACGTACCAGCGCTTGTTGCCGGTCGGCGTCAAGCTCATCGGTTCTGTCGTCGAGACCTCAGCCATTATTTTCTCCACCCGAGAATCCAGTCGTACAAGACCAGTTCGAGACTCTTGTCGGTCAACCACAGAAACAACGCCATCAGAAACACGAAGCCAAACACCACGGCCGTGGTCTGCACCGTCTCCTTGTAGCTTGGCCAGACCACTTTCTTGGTCTCGCGTACCGACTCCTGGGCGAACGCATAAAACCGCTTGCCCGGCTCGGACAGCCAACCGATACCGGCTCCCACCAGCAATCCCGCCAGCACCGCCAGGACTCTGAACACCAGGGCATAGTCGGACAGCAGATAAAATCCAGCAATACCCGCAACCACCGCCGCCAGCGCCAGCACCACCTTGAAGCGGTCAGCCCACAGGCTGACAGTTTCGACATTCGCGTTGGCCATAACCTAGACGACCTTCTTTCACAGCCACCTGGCGCGGAGCCGGTGGCAGGGGCAGAGGGAATCGAACCCCCAACCTTCGGTTTTGGAGACCGACGCTCTGCCAGTTGAGCTATGCCCCTAAGAAAACTGCGCAATCCCGCCGAACCGCCGTGCCGTCTGGCTCCCACTGTGCCCGGGACCGAACCCGGGCACGCGCGACACTCTGGTTCGACGGGTCTCCTTAAGCAATAATTTTCGAAACGACGCC
>PLEY01000104.1 GCA_003136595.1 Burkholderiales bacterium | reverse complement strand
GCGTCATTGCGTTGATCCGATGACTCCACTTTACGGACGGCAAGCCGGTTAGACGAGTGAGCAATGCCGTTTTGCGTTGTGAACTATTCACATGCGCGTCCGCGGGCCGCCGGGCAGGGGCTGTAATCGGGCGACGCTGCCGCCTGTCCTGGCTTCTTCCGGGGCGGTTTCCAGCGACTTGCTATTTAATAAGAGTAGTCTTAGTATATTGATAAGGTCAGTCTTATTATTAAGTCAAGAGACCACGGGGCCAACCATGTCGGCAACGAGTGCTGAAGCGATTACGGTAACCCTCACCGAGGGCCGCACCGACGCGCGCCAGTGTGCAGTTCGCCTGCGTCGGGCCGCCGCCCAGCTGGCACGGCGGCTGCGGCCTGGACTTGCGCGCGCCGGCCTGAGTGGAGTCAAGTTAAGTGTCCTCGGTCAGCTCTATCGGCTTGGTCCGCTCACGCCCACCGCGATTGCGGCCGGCGAATCGGTCAAGCTGCAGTCACTCACGCGTGTGCTGGCGGAACTGGAGGCCGAGGGCTACCTTGAGCGCTCGCAGCACCCACTGGACGCGCGCCAGTCGCTCGTGGCACTGACCGGCGAAGGGTCGCGCCGGCTGCGCAGCGCATTCGCCGCGGGCGATGCGCGGGTAGCCCGGATCATCGAAGACCGCTTCAGCATCGAGGAGCGTGCCCTTCTTTCTCGCGCCTGCGCATTGCTTGAGGTCATTGGCCAAGAGCTGGCAGACGATGGCGCCAGCGCGGCCCCTTCGGAGGGGGGTGTAACCCCGACTGGCGCCGCCCCGCGGGGGCGCACCAGCAAATCCAAGCGTACCAAGCGTAGGGATACCGCCCAATGACACGGGCACGGTCCTCCTACGGGGCGGGTGCGGGCCTCGCGGCGATCCTCGCGCTCGGAGTGGGCTTGCGCCTTTGGAACATCGGGCTCGGTGAGTTTGGCAGCGAGTACTACAGCGCCGCCGTGCGCAGCATGTGCGAAAGCGCGCATAACTTCTTCTTCGACAGCTTCGACCCCGCTGGATTCACGACCGTGGACAAGCCTCCCCTGGCACTCTGGATCCAGTGCCTGTCGGTGACGCTGCTCGGCTTTAGCGGTCCGGCCATCCTCCTGCCGCAGGCGCTCGAGGGGATCGCAGCGATCGCCCTGGTCTACGGGCTCGTGGCCCGTTCCTTCGGCCAGAAGGCGGCGCTCTTGGCGAGCCTGATCCTGGCCGTGAACCCGGTCAGTGTGGCAGCCGATCGCTCGAGCAACCTCGAGAGCTGCCTGGTACTGCTGCTTCTTCTCGCCGTGTGGGCGGTCCTGGCCTCGCTTCGGGACGGGCGGGGACGCTACTTCATCGTGGCCATGGCACTCGTCGGCGCGGCCTTCAACACCAAATTCCTGGCAGGTTGGGTCATCGCGCCGGTTTTTTTGGGGGTCTATCTGGCTGCCGCTCCAGAACCGATGGCGCGGCGCCTTGGGGTCGCGGCTCTCGCGCTTGCTGTGCTCCTGTTCACGTCGCTCGCCTGGATCGCAGCCTTCGATCACTACCACGCGCCCGATCGTCCCCACGTCGCCAAAACCCGGCGCGACTCGATGTTCGAGCTGGCCTTTGCGACCTACGGTACTGAGGTCGTGAGCGGCGAGGGCTCGCCGGTGAATCCGGTACAGAGCGCCGAGCCCGGGCGGCGTCGCAGCCCCTTTTTCGATGACGTCGATCCGGGGCTGCCGCGCCTCCTGGACCGCCATCTGGCTGGCCAGGTGGACTGGTTTGCACCCCTGGTGCTGGTCGGTATCGGGGTCGCCCTCGGGTTCGGTCGGCGCCCGAAGTCCGAGCGCGTCGCTCTTGCCGTCTGGGTGGGCTGGGCCGTCCTCTACGGCCTCGCCTTTGCATACGATCGTGGCACCTTTCACGGCTACTATCTTGCGGCAATCGGGCCGCCGCTCGCGGTGCTCGCGGCAGTCGGTACGGTGGAGCTCGGACGCAAACTCCCGGGTCGCGGCGTCTGGGTCGCAGCGGTCCTGGCCGCCACCGCGGCCTGGCAGATCTATATCGAAGGCGAGGCGGGGCGGCATTTCGCATGGATTCCGATCGCCGTTGTCCTTGGCACTGGGCTCGGAATCATTGTTGCCCTGGTGCAAAGCCGAATTCAGGCGGGTGGTGTCGCGATCGCCTGTGCGAGTCTCTTGATCGCGCCCATGGCATGGGCGCTGAGCAGCGTACTCGTCCTGCGCGTCAACACCCTTGTTCCCTCAGCCGACATCCTGCGTCTCGCACACGTCGCGCGCGACCCGATCGAGTTCGCCTCGTCCGGCTATGGCGTGGCGACCGACGACCAACGGCTCTTCGCCTTCCTGCTCGAGCACGCCACCACCGAGGAATTCGTCCTCGCCACCCCCAATGCGCGGTTGGCGGCTCCGGTCATCATCCATACGGGCCGAGCGGTTCTCGCCATCGGTGGGTTCAGCGGCCAGGATGGCTATTTCACCCCGGACGACCTCATCGAGTGGGTCAAGGCCGGGAGAGTGCGCTATGTGCTGCTGGGCGATGACCTGGCATTCGGCTCCGGTACGCAGGGTCAGGCGCGCGAGCGCGAATTCCTCGAGGTGGCCCTGCGCATCGGGCAACGGGTCGATACGCCCCTGTGGCGCACACCGCGCACGCCACTCGCCGAACTGCTGCGCTCGGGTGCGCCGTTACGCCTGCAGGGCGCGCGTATGCAACTCTATGATCTGCGACCCGACCTTCCTCCCGCATCCGGAGCGGATCGGGCTCTTCCTTAGGGTATCGAAAGGTCCGCTTTGACTGCGGAGATCGAGACGCGGGGCACCCCGCGAGAGCCGCTCGTGAGCATGACGACGATCTGCCGCAGGGGCTGTAGCGCAAATCCGTTCAGGAGCCCAGAAGCGCGGGCAGGCAGTCGACGATGGTGAGACACACGGAGAGCCCCACCGCGGCCATGATGGCGAGCGTCAGCAGCTCTGGCGCTTGACGGCGGGTCGGCTCGCGACCGTTGGCGTACAGGTTCACCGCACCGGTCCTTTGCCCTCAGGCCGCCAGCGGGGCGATCACGGCGCTCAGCGCCGCATAGCCTGCGA
>PLEY01000047.1 GCA_003136595.1 Burkholderiales bacterium | reverse complement strand
GTTCTGCACCTGCTCGCGCATCTGCTCGATGAGCAGCTTCAGTTCCATGGCGGCGTCGGCCAGCTCGGCTGCGGCGGCCTTTGAGCCCAAAGTATTCGCTTCGCGGTTAAGCTCCTGCATCATGAAGTCGAGCCGCTTGCCCACGGCGCCACCGGCTGCGAGAATGCGGCGCGTCTCGGTCAGATGCGCGCCCAGCCGCGAGAGCTCTTCGGCGACGTCGATTCGAACTCCAAACAGCGTCACCTCCTGGCGGATACGGTCCAGAGCCTCATCGCGGCTCAGTGCACTGCTGCCCTGGGATTCGCCGGACGCGCGGTGTGTGCCGTTGACGGCCTGCGCGAGACGCTCGACGAGCTTTTGCTGGTGCGCTGCGACCAGTTCCGGCACCCGCGGGACGAGGCGCGTGGCGATCGTCTCCATTGCGGCAACGCGCTCAAGTAACATGTTCTTCAGTTTCTCGCCTTCGCGGGCACGCGTCTCGATCAGCTGGTCGATCGCCTCCTTCGAGAGGGCACGGGCGATCTCGACGGTCTCCTCTGCGCTGATCTCCGAATCCTCGAGCACTCCCGGCCAGTTCATCACTTCGGAGACGCGCAGCCCCTGGGCATTGGGGAGCAGTTCGCGGACCTCCTGGTCGAGCCGGCCCAGTTGCTGCACCAGCCTGCTGTTGAGCCTTAGGCCCTGGGTGTTCTGCGACGCTCTGTGGATGTAGAACCGGCAATCGAGCTTGCCGCGCGCAAGCCGGGCGGTCAGCGCCTCGCGGAGCACGGTTTCTCCCGCCCGCAGTTCCTCGCTGATGCGGAACTGGGGATCGAGAAAACGGGAGTTAACACTACGGAGTTCTAGGACAATGGTACCGTTCGGACGGTCGCGACGGGCGAGCGCGAAGCCGGTCATGCTATGCAGGTTCATCCAGGGATCCGATCCGATGTGGAACTTCTTTACAAGAGGTCCGGAAATGACCAAAATCGACAGCTAACTATATTAATCATGGCATCTCAAACCAACGCACCCTTGCCCGATGGCTACGAGCTTGAGGGATACCGCATTGTAAAGAAGATATCCAGCGGCGGGTTCAGCATTGTGTACCTGGCACGGGACGAATTCGAGCGCCCGGTTGCGATCAAGGAATACCTGCCGAGTTCGCTCGCCCTGCGCCGTGATGGCGAGCTTAGTCCGACCATCTCGGAAGAGAACCTGCCCACCTTTCGCATCGGCCTGAAGTGCTTCTTTGAGGAGGGGCGCGCGCTCGCGCGCATCCTGCATCCGAACGTCGTGCGCGTCGTCAACTTCTTCCGTGCCAACGAAACGGTCTACATGGTGATGCAGTACGAGCAGGGACGCTCGCTGCAGGAGCACATCCTGAAGCACCGCGAACGCGGCGAAAAAAAACTGCTCGGGGAGCGCTTCATCCGGATGGTGTTCTCGCAGGTGATGAACGGGCTGCGGGAGGTCCACACCAACAAGCTTCTCCATCTCGATCTGAAGCCCGCCAACATCTACCTGCGCTCGGACGGCTCGCCGATCCTTCTGGATTTCGGCGCCGCGCGCCAGACCCTGCAGGCCGACACCGGCAAGCTCTATCCGATGTACACGCCCGGGTTTGCCGCCCCGGAGCTCTACGAGAAGAATGGCTCGATGGGCCCCTGGACCGACATCTACAGCATCGGCGCGTCGATCTTTGCGGGCATGTCGGGACATGCGCCGCAGCCCGCGGACGCACGCCTCGTCAATGACAAGATGGCGGCCAAATACCGCGGACTGGCCGAATCCTATTCGGAAGAGCTGCTAGGCGTCGTAGAATGGTGCCTGCGTCTCGATCCTCTGGCCCGGCCGCAAAGCGTCTTCGCCCTGCAAAAGGCCCTCGTGGAGCGCGCGCCGAGCAAGCCGAAGAAGCCCCAGACCAGCAACACCGTCACGCGCGTATTCCGCTCCTTGCTGCCCAGGATGCTGCGTCAGAAGGACCAGAATTCAACCATTAGCATGAACACCCGGTGGTAGTGGGGAGCTGACAGCCGACATGCGCTTTTCGATCTACCAAGAAAGCAAGAAGGGCGGTCGCAAGAACAACCAGGACCGCATGGGGTACTGCTATACGCGCGACGCCCTTCTCATGGTGGTGGCTGACGGCATGGGCGGCCACCTGATGGGCGAGATGGCCGCACAGATCACGATCCAGACGCTCGGGGCGCATTTTCAGAAGCAGGCGGCTCCGATCCTGAAGAACCCGCAGCGCTTCCTGGAGGAAAGTTTTCTGGATGCGCACCGCGAGATCCACCGCTACTGCGAGGCGAACAAGCTGCCCGAGTCGCCGCGCACGACGGTTGTCGCCTGTGTCATCCAAAAGGGTGCCGCCTACTGGGCCCATGCCGGGGATTCACGTCTCTACTGGCTGCGTTCCGGCGAGGTCATCGCCCAGACCCGCGACCACTCCAAGATCCAGAGCATGATCCAGCAGGGCTTGGCTCTGCCCTCGGAACTCGAGACGCACCCGGAGCGCAACAAACTCTTCAACTGCCTCGGTTCGCCCTCGAACCCGACGGTGGAACTGTCGCGGAAGATGACTCTGAAGCCCGGCGACACGCTGTTTCTGTGCACCGACGGGCTCTGGTCGGTGGTCTCCGAGGCGCTCATTGCCGCGGCGTTTGCCGGCAACACCGTGATGCGTGCCGTCCCGGACCTGATCTACCTCGCGCTGCTCGAGGGAGGCGCCGAGTCGGACAACGTCACCGGCATGGCGATGACCTGGGAGGGCTCGGACCTGGGCGAGGACAATACCGGCATCTCGACGCTCCTCATGCCGCTCGGCGCGGTCACCACCACGATTCACGCCTCGCAACCCTCGGAACACGCCGCCTCGGGAGCGCAAGAGGGCCTCTCGGAGGACGATATCGAGAAAGCCATCGAGGAGATCCGCGCGACCATCCGCAAGTCGAACAAGCTCATGCCCAAGGTCTGATGCCTACGCGCGACACCGGGGGATCGAGATGAGTGCTGTGCCGTTCGCGCGTGCCGACCAGCGGCTGCCCGGCGCGTTGCGGCCGGTCACGCTGACCCGTCACTACACGATGCACGCCGAGGGGTCCGTGTTGGTCGAGTTCGGGCATACGCGCGTCCTGTGCACGGCGAGCATCGAGTCGCGCGTGCCTCCGTTTCTGAAGGGTAAGGGGCAGGGCTGGCTGACCGCGGAGTACGGCATGCTGCCGCGCTCGACCCATACCCGCATGGACCGGGAAGCCGCCCGGGGCAAGCAGTCCGGGCGCACCCAGGAGATCCAGCGCCTGATCGGCCGCTCGCTGCGTTCGGTGGTCAACCTGGACCGGCTCGGCGAGCGGACCCTGCAGATCGACTGCGACGTGCTGCAGGCCGACGGGGGCACGCGCACGGCAAGCATCACGGGCGCTTTTGTGGCTGCCCATGACGCCATAGCCCGGCTGCAATCCGAGGGACTGCTGGATGCGTCCGCACCGGTGATCCGCGACCATGTCGCGGCGGTTTCGGTGGGGCTCATCGAGGGCGTGGCGCTCCTCGATCTGGATTACAGCGAGGATTCCTCTTGCGACACCGACATGAACGTGGTCATGACGGGATCGGGCGGGTTCGTCGAGGTGCAGGGGACCGCCGAGGGGGTCCCTTTCACGCGTGCCCAGATGGAGCGCCTCTTGGAACTGGCAGAAGCGGGGATCGGCGAGCTCATCGTGGCACAGCGCCGCGTCCTCGGCGCCGCCGCGCCCGTCTGAGATCGCTGGGATCTCGCGACGCCGTGTCGATCCCCCTTCGTGCGCCGCGGCGTCTGGTCGTCGCATCCAACAATCCGGGCAAACTGCGTGAATTCGAGACGCTCCTTCGGCCCTTGGGTATCGAGGTGTCGGCCCAGGCCGAGTTGGGCGTGGGCGAGGCGGCTGAGCCCTACGGGACCTTCATCGAGAATGCCCTCACCAAGGCACGCCATGCCTGTCGCGAGACCGGACTTGCCGCTCTGGCCGACGATTCCGGCCTGTGTGTCGACGCGCTCGATGGCGCCCCGGGAGTGCTGTCGGCGCGCTACGCGGGTGATGCGAAGTCGGATCTGCAGAACAACCAGAAGCTGGTCACGGCACTACGCGATGTGGCCGACCGCCGCGCGCACTACTACTGCGTGCTCGTGCTGCTCAGGGCAGCGGACGATCCCGTACCCCTGATTGCCGAGGGGCGCTGGGACGGCGAGGTGATCCTCGAGCCGCGCGGGGGTGGGGGATTTGGCTACGATCCCCACTTCTTCCTGCCTGATGCCGGTTGTACGGCCGCTGAGCTTGGCGCCCTGCAAAAAAATCAGCTGAGCCACCGCGCCCGGGCGCTGCGGGCGCTTCTCGCTCGACTGTCGGCCAGCTAGGTGCTGGGTGCGGCACGGCGCCCCGCGGGGCCGCTCGCGGTATCATGACACTCGTCCTGCCTAGGTCTCACATGATCCCCATCGTTCCCCTTGGCGCCGATGGCCGGCCCAAGTCGGCGTCCCGAGCGGGTGCGTTCGCGGCACCCGGCTTGCTCCATCTGGCGGCCTTGCCGCCCTTGACTCTCTACATCCACTTCCCGTGGTGCGTGCGCAAGTGCCCGTACTGCGACTTCAACTCGCATGAGCACCCGGGCACAAGCGCCGATCTACCCGAGGCGGCGTATCTGGAGGCTCTGACCCATGATCTCCAGGCTGCCCTGCCGCTCGTGTGGGGGCGGCGGGTCCACGCCGTATTCATCGGGGGCGGCACGCCGAGCCTCCTGTCGGTCGCTGGAGTCGACACGCTGCTTGGCACGGTACGCGCGCTGCTGCCCCTCGAACCTGACGCCGAGATCACGCTCGAGGCCAACCCGGGCACGCTCGAGGCCGGCAAGTTCGCCGGTTTTCGGCAGGCCGGCGTGACCAGGCTCTCGATCGGCGTGCAGAGTTTTGACGGCCAGGCGCTGGTGGCGCTCGGCCGCATCCACGATCCGAACGAGGCACTGCGCGCCGTCGAGGACGCGCAGCGCAGTTTCGAGAACGTCAATCTGGATCTGATGTATGCGCTGCCGAATCAGAGCCTGGAAGCCATGCGCCGCGATCTGCAGACCGCACTGGCGTTCGCTCCCGCACACCTGTCGGTCTACCATCTGACCATCGAGCCGAATACGGTCTTCGCAAAATACCCGCCGCGCTTGCCCGCGGACGACAGCGCCGCGGCGATGCAGGAGGAAGTCGAGGGGCTGACACGCGCTGCGGGCTATGGCCAATACGAGATATCCGCCTACGCCCAGCCCGGACGCCAGAGCCGGCATAACCTTAACTACTGGAACTTCGGCGACTATCTGGGGATCGGTGCGGGAGCCCACTCCAAATTGAGTTTTCCAGAGCGCATCGTGCGCCAGGCCCGCCTGCGGCAACCCGCAGCCTATCTCGAGCGGGCAGGGCAGGGCCGCTCGCTCCTGGCCGAGGAGAGCGAGGTCAGTGTGCGCGACCTTCCCTTTGAGTTCATGCTCAACGCGCTTCGACTCGTCGAAGGCGTTCCGCTCGCGCGCTTTGCCGAGCGCACCGGACTCGCGTCCGCGGCGATCCAGGCCAAGCTGGATGAGGCCTCCAGCCTGGGACTACTCGAATGCGATGCGCAGCGCATTCGGCCGACCGAGCGCGGCCGACGTTTTCTGAATGACCTGCAGGTGCTCTTCCTACCCGACGAATGATTGCACCATAACGGTGCGATTCTTGTTTAGAAATGCATCGAATGGGCCTAAACAGCCGAACCATTTTGGTGCATATGGCAGGGTTTCGCAGGGAAATGCATAACCAAGGTCATTTTCTACCTCTAAGCCCGGGATTTGCGCTCCAATCATGGGCGCGCCGATGGCATGGATAGTGCTATCTTTTGGTCCCAAAAACCCGGTAACAGGGGCCGGGAAGCAAAAAGATTTTAGGCTTCGCCCAACGCCGCTTCGACGGGCGCCATGGCAGCCGTCGATGTCGTTCATCAAACAGGAGAGTACTCAATGGGCATGACTGCCGCAGACGTCTTGAAGTTGGCCAAGGAGAGCGAGGCAAAGTTCGTCGATTTCCGTTTTACCGACACCAAAGGCAAGGAACAGCACGTATCGGTGCCCATTTCTCAGTTCTCGATGGACAAGTTTGACAACGGTCACGCCTTCGACGGCTCCTCGATCGCGGGTTGGAAGGGGATTGAAGCATCGGACATGCTGCTCTATCCGGACCCGGCGAGTGCCTTTCTCGACCCTTTTCGCGAAGAGACCACGATCTGCATCACCTGCGATGTGATCGAGCCCAGCGATGGCAAGGGTTACGACCGCGACCCTCGCTCGCTCGCACACCGCGCCGAGGCGTACCTGAAGTCCAGCGGCATCGGCGACACGGCGTTCTTCGGGCCCGAGCCGGAATTCTTCATCTTCGACCAGGTCCGTTGGGGCATCGACATGTCTGGCTGCTTTGTGAAGATCGACAGCGAAGAGGCGTCCTGGTCGAGCGGCGAGAAGTTCGAGGGCGGAAACCTTGGTCATCGCCCCTCCGTCAAGGGCGGCTATTTTCCGGTGCCGCCGGTCGATTCGCTGCAGGACATCCGCTCTGAGATGTGTCTCATCCTCGAGTCCATCGGTGTTCCGGTCGAAGTGCACCATCACGAGGTGGCCGGTGCCGGCCAGTGCGAGATCGGTACCAAGTTCTCGACGCTGGTCGAGCGCGCTGACTGGCTGCAAAAGATGAAATACGTGATCCACAACGTCTCGGCCTCGTACGGCAAGACCGCGACCTTCATGCCGAAGCCGGTCGTGGGTGACAACGGCTCGGGCATGCATGTCCACATGTCGGTCTGGAAGGACGGCAGCAATCTGTTTGCCGGGAATGCCTACGCGGGATTGTCCGAGTTCGCCCTCTACTACATCGGCGGGGTCATCAAGCACGCGCGAGCCCTGAATGCGATCACGAACCCGGGCACCAATTCCTACAAGCGCCTGGTCCCCGGATTCGAGGCGCCGGTGAAGCTCGCCTATTCCGCCCGCAACCGGTCTGCGTCGATCCGCATCCCGTTCGTCTCGAACCCGAAGGCGCGCCGCATCGAGGTGCGCTTCCCCGATCCGACCTCGAATCCCTATCTGGCGTTCTCAGCGCTCCTGCTCGCGGGCCTTGACGGGGTCGAGAACAAGATTCATCCGGGTGATGCCGCCGACAAGAACCTCTATGACCTGCCGCCTGAAGAGGACGCGAAGATTCCAACCGTCTGCTCGAGCCTCGATCAGGCCCTTGAGTATCTCGACAAGGACCGGGAGTTCCTGACCAAGGGCGGCGTGTTCAGCGATGCCATGATCGATGCCTACATCGGACTGAAGATGGAGGAGGTCACGCGCTTTCGCATGACCACTCACCCGGTCGAGTTCGACATGTACTACTCGCTCTAGAAGCACCCGCTCCAAAAGCACATCTCCTGCGGCGTACAGCGTCATGCTGTACGCCGTTTTTTTTCTCCGGAAGGACGCGATCTGTTCGAACACCGGTAAACCAAGCTGCCGCCCAAGCCGTTGTTTTTGTGGAAAGTCCGGTTTGTAAAAGCCAGGGTCCTCCCTTAAACTCATAGCCCGTTGCAACGGATCACGCCCATGCTGACGCTTCAGCCCCGCATTGCCCGCCACCTGCTCCTGGCACTTCTTGCCCTCTTCTGCGCAGGCCGGGTCTGGGCCGACGACATCTATCAATGCACCGACGAGAACGGCAAGGTCGAGTACAAGAACACCGGCGTCACCAAAGGCTGCAAGAAGCTCAATGTCGAACCGGTGGTCGTGCCCAAGCTGACCGGCCCGGCGGCAAAGAGCCCGTCGAACTTTCCGCGGGTCGACAATGACACCCAGAAATCGCGCGACACGGACCGCCGCCGCATCCTGGAGGATGAGTTGAAGGTCCAGGAGGCCAAACTCGCGGACCTGCAGAAGAGCTTTAACAACGGTGAGCCCGAGCGTCAGGGCGACGAGCGCAACTACCAGCGCTATCTGGACCGTGTTCAGCAGATGAAAGACGATATTGCCCGCACGCAGAGTGATATAGACTCGATCCGCTCCGAGCTCTCAAAGCTCTAGCGCCGCCGCGCCCGGTCTTTCTGGGTATTGTGACCCGACGCACGGCTTCCTGCGCAAGCCTGGAACAACCACATGGCCATCAAGTCATTCTTTTCCTCGGAAGCCCGTGCTGCAGCGCGTCTGCAGGCCCGCGCGGAGGTCTTGGGGCGTGTACCGCCAGCCGCAGGGGCTGGCGAGGTCAGGCAACCAGAGAAGGAGCGCGCCTACGCGGGGCTCGACGTGCTGACCTCGGCCGTCGTCATCCTGGACGCGCAAGCACGCGTCGAGCACGCCAATACAGCCGCCGAGAATCTCTTTGAATTTTCTCGCAAGAATCTGATTTCGCAGCGCTTTTCGGCCCTCTTCCTGAATGGGCAGGTGATCGATGCGCTGTTTGCCGAGGCCTTGAAGCAGCAATTCAGCAACAAGCGGCTCGACCTCACGCTGCAGCGCAGCCACCGCGAGACGCTGCATCTGAACGCCATCGTGACCGTGCTGCAGGACGAACCGAAGACACCGGTGGTGCTCGAGATGCAGGAGATCGATCAGCAGCTCAAGGTCGACCGGGAGGAGCGCATACTCGACCAGAGTCAGGCGAACCGGGAGTTGATCCGCAATCTGGCACACGAGATCAAAAATCCCCTCGGCGGAATCCGCGGGGCGGCGCAATTGCTCGAACTGGAGCTCAACGCACCGGAGTTCAGGGAATACACGCAGGTGATCATCAAGGAAGCCGACCGCCTTCAGACCCTGGTGGACCGGCTGCTCGCACCGCATCGCCGGCCGCACATCGTGGGCGAGGTCAATATCCACGAAGTGTGCGAACGCGTGCGCTCGGTGCTGCTGGCCGAATACCCGCGCGGCCTTTCGATCGAGCGCGATTATGACACCAGCATTCCGGAGTTTCGCGGTGATAAGGAACAGCTCATCCAGGCACTCTTGAACATCGCCCACAACGGCGCCCAGGCGCTGCAGGAACAGATCGCAGCGGGCACCGGGCAGATCATGCTGAGGACCCGGATCGCGCGCCAGGTGACGCTGGCCAAGACCCGGTACCGGCTGGCATTGGAATTGCATGTGATCGACAATGGACCGGGAATTTCCGAGGACATCAAAGAGCGGATCTTTTTACCGCTTGTCTCAGGCCGAGAAGGGGGCAGCGGCTTGGGCTTGACGCTGGCCCAGACCTTCGTCCAGCAGCACCACGGGCTGATCGAATGCGAAAGCCGGCCGGGAAAGACCGATTTCAGGATTTTTCTGCCGCTGCCCTGATCGTTTCGACGCGGGGCGCGGCCGGGAAGCCATCCGGAACGCACCTCGGCTAACGGGGCGAAATGGGGTTTATGAAGCCAATCTGGATTGTCGACGACGACCAGTCGATTCGGTGGGTCCTTGAAAAAACACTGGCGCGGGAAAGTCTGGCGTGCCAAACCTTCAGCAACGTACAAGATGTCCTGACGGCTCTTGAAAGGGAGTCACCGCAAGTCCTGGTATCCGACATCCGCATGCCCGGGGGAACGACCGGCAATGCGGGACTGGAGCTGCTCCAGGCGGTCAAACAGAAGTATCCGGGACTGCCGGTCATCATCATGACCGCGTTCTCCGACCTGGAGAGTGCGGTTGCCTCCTTCCAGGGAGGCGCTTTCGAGTATCTGCCCAAGCCCTTCGATGTCGATCAGGCCGTCGAGTTGATCCGGCGCGCGGTCGAGGAGAGCCTGCGCGAGGCCGCCGTCGAGGAGAACCTCGAATCAACGCCAGAGATCCTCGGTCAGGCGCCTGCCATGCAGGACGTGTTTCGCGCCATTGGCAGACTCTCGCAGTCTAACGTGACGGTGCTCATCACGGGCGAATCCGGCAGTGGCAAGGAACTCGTGGCACGCGCTCTGCACAAGCACAGTCCACGCGCAACGCGGCCCTTCATCGCATTGAACACCGCTGCGATTCCCAAGGATCTCCTGGAGTCTGAACTGTTCGGCCATGAGCGGGGTGCGTTCACCGGCGCCCAGACGATGCGGCGTGGTCGCTTCGAGCAGGCCGAAGACGGGACCCTCTTTCTCGACGAGATCGGTGACATGCCGCAGGAACTTCAGACACGCCTGTTGCGCGTGCTCTCCGACGGGCATTTCTATCGGGTCGGCGGCCACAATCCGCTGAAGGCCAACGTGCGCGTGATCGCGGCGACCCACCAGGATCTGGAGGAACTGGTCAAGGGCGGGCTGTTCCGTGAGGATCTCTACCACCGCTTGAATGTCATCCGCCTGCGCCTGCCGGCCTTGCGCGAACGGCCCGAGGACATACCGCTCCTGATCCGCAATTTCATGCAAAAAAGCGCGAAGGAGCTGGGCGTCGAGACCAAGCGGATCTCGGATGCGGCGATGCGCGTCCTGACGAACCTGCCGTTCCCGGGCAATGTCAGGCAGCTCGAGAATCTGTGTCACTGGCTGACGGTGATGGCGCCTGCCCTGGTCGTGGAGGTGAAGGATCTTCCGCCCGAGATGCGCAGCGCCACCGAAGTCGCGCGCCGGCCCTTGACGCTGCGTGCACCGAGCCGGCCTGATGGCCCGGAACCGACGGTGCCGGCCGGTGCCCTGCCAGCCGACGCCGTGCCCGTTACCGAGGGTGACTGGGCGTTCGCCCTCGAGACGATCGCAGCGCAGATGCTGGCGGCGGGCAAGGGCGAGGTCATGGATGCCCTGACGCGCCGCTTCGAGGCGACCGTCATCAAGACCGCCTTACGTCACACGGGGGGGCGGCGGATCGAGGCCGCGCAGCGGCTTGGCATCGGACGGAACACGATCACGCGCAAGATCCAGGAGCTTGGCCTCGACACCGACGAGGTCCCTTCCTAGCGCCGCCCGCCGGGCGCGCCTATTGACCGGACTCCTGCTTCAAGTAGGCGATCACATCGGCGCGGTCCTTTGCGTCAGGTACCGAGTAGTTCATGCGTTGGCCAGGGATCAGCTTCTCGGGATCGGTGAGCCACGCGTCCAGCGTGGCGCCGTTCCAGACGATCTGGGCATTCTTCAGGCTTGGCGAGTAGTCGAATCCGGGGGCCGTGCCCACATGGCGTCCGTAGACACCCCGGTGCGCGGGACCGACGCGGTTGGCGTCGAGAGAATGGCAGGCGCCGCAGCGGCTCTCGTAGAGCACCTTGCCGTTCGCGGGATCGCCGGGAGCTGCGGGTGCTGCGGTCGCGGCCAACGACATGCCCGCAACGAGGAAGGCTGCCCCTGCAAGGATGAGCGCAAGTGTTCTGGTCATGGAGGCGGGAGCGCGTGGGCGGGAACGCCAGCGCCCGCGCCCACGAGTCTCGTCAATGCTCGTCAGGCGCCAAACGAGAGCGCGTTCTGCGGCAGTGGCTTGCCCTGTGCACCGAGCAGGGCGGTGTAGTGGGACACCTCATCGGCGGCGATGCGGCCCGAGACCTTGGCCAGCTGTGGATCCTTGAACGACGGGATGACGCCCAGATAGGCGTTGGCTGCACCGAGCTCAAGTCGCGTCGCGAGCGCGAGGACGTCAGCCTGCGACTTCAGTGTGTTGGCCTGCAGGGCCCGCGCATATTCATCGAGCGACTTCTCGGCCACGGGGGTGCCGCCGAGCTTTTGGATGGTGGCGATGAGTGCATCGCGATGCGCCTTGTGCTGTCCCTGGAAGTAGACGGCCACTTCCAGCACGGGCTTTTGTAGCAGTCCACTTTGCGCGCCCAGCTGATAGGCGCCGATGGCTTCGAACTCGAGGCCGAGTGCGACGTTGAGGATCGCGACGTCGGAGGCGGTTCCCGAACTCCCCTGGGCGAGGGCTTCGTTGCCGGCGAGAAGCGCGAGGGCCGCAACCGACAGTGTGGCCTTGCCGGTGAGACCCAGGAAACTGCGCCGGGGGGTGGTTGCGCCAGGCACGATCAACTGCGATTCATCATGATGCATTGTCGACTCCTTCAGGTTTTTGTGGGGGGCTCTTGCAACGTGCCTCCCTTCTACGCGGGCGCGGCCGGATCGGATTCGGCGCACCTTGCGCAAACCTGCGGGACTTAGCGATCGAGGGTCGCGACGACCGGTGTGTGGTCGGAGGGCTGCTCCTGCTTGCGCGGGAGTTTGTCGATTGTGCAGGCACTGCAGATCCGGGCGAGCGGGGCTGAGAGCAGCACGTGATCGATGCGCAAGCCCATGTTGCGGCGAAACGCGAGCATCCGGTAGTCCCACCAGCTATAGCTCTTCTCGGGTTGCTCGAAGAGACGAAACGCGTCCGTCAAGCCGAGTGCGACGAGCGCGTGGAAGCGTTCACGCTCTGCCGCAGAGACGAGCACCTGGCCCTGCCAGGCCCCCGGATCATGGACATCACGATCCTCGGGTGCGATATTGAAGTCCCCGAGCAGGGCGAGGCTGGGATGGCGCTGCAATTCGTCGGCGAGCCAGGCGAGCAGTGCATCAATCCATTGCAGCTTGTAGACGTATTTGTCAGAGTCGAGCGATTGCCCATTGGGAAAGTAGGCGCACACCACGCGCACACCCGCGACGCTCGCCGCGAGGACCCGCCGCTGCGGATCCTCGAGCCCCGGGATGCCCTCCTGCCGTTCGGTCGCGAGGAGCGGCGCGCGGGTGAGTATCGCCACGCCGTTGTAGGTCTTCTGGCCGAGAAAACTTGACGAGTATCCCGCCTCGGCCAGTTCGGCGACCGGAAACTTGTCGTCGGTCAGCTTGGTCTCCTGCAGGCACAGCACCTCGACGGGATTGGCGCGGAGCCACTCGAGCACATGGGGGAGGCGGACCTTCAGTGAATTGACGTTCCAGGTGGCGAGTTTCAAAGTAATCCTAAGTGACTGTTTTCATTTAACTTTATTTCTTGCAGTCGGGGAGGTACCCTGATGCAAACCCATACATTTTTCCGCTGCGAGCGAGGCGATGGCGCTGGGCGGCAATCTGTTGTCGTCATCCTACAAGCGCTCGTCGGCACGCGCTCTTGGATCTGCGGGCAGAGCGTCACGCGGCCCCCAGCGCCGCCGCGTTCACCTTGAGCGCTAGCGCCTGGCAACGCTGCATCAGGACGTCGAAGGGCTCGGCGTCGTCCAATAGCAGGCCGTCTTCAACCATGCGCTGGTAGTCCTCGGCCAGCGTCTTCCGCGCGTCGCCGCCGGGTGCCAGATCCAGTGCGCGGGTGACCGCCGCGCGGTAGTCGATGGGCGCACCGTCTGGCATCGATTCGGCGAAGAAGATGCTCATGTGCTCTGCGACGGCGTGTGCCAAGGCGCGGTCCTTTGCCGCGCTGTCGGCAAAGCCGGCGGCGTCGAGCCGCGTCACGTCGTGCCAGTGGCGCGCGTAGCGGTCACCGCCTCGGAAGCTGCCCTGGGCGCAGGAGACATGGATGGCTGTGGCCTTCCCCCAGAACGTGCGCTCCGGGCGCATGACCTGGCCTTTGAAGACCAGGTGCGTCTCGTGAGCGCCCAGGCG
>PLEY01000040.1 GCA_003136595.1 Burkholderiales bacterium | reverse complement strand
GGCCGGTCATCGACTTGGTCGAGTTCACGACCACCCGGTAGGCGGCGTCGCCAAAGGCGAGCTTGATCGCCTCGGTCTCGTTCTTGTCGCCGAGCGGGGTCGAAGTGCCGTGGGCATTGATGTACTGGACGTCGGCAGCGTTCAACCCGGCCTTGCGCAGCGCCGTCGCCATGCCGCGGCGGGGTCCGTCGGCATTCGGCGCGGTGATGTGGTGGGCGTCCGAGCTCAGACCGTAGCCGATCAGTTCGGCATAGATGCGCGCGCCGCGCCGTCTGGCGTGCTCGTACTCCTCGAGGACCAGCACGCCCGCCCCCTCACCGAGGACAAAGCCGTCGCGATCCCGATCCCAGGGCCGGCTTGCGGTGGCCGGATCGTCATTGCGGGTCGAGAGCGCACGCGCCGCGGCGAAACCGCCGATGCCCAGCGGCGAGACGGTCGATTCGGCGCCGCCGGCCAGCATCACGTCGGCGTCGCCGTATTCGATGATCCGGCCCGCCTCGCCGATCGAGTGCAGACCCGTGGTGCAGGCCGACACGATCGCAAAGCTCGGGCCCTTGATGCCGTAGTGGATCGAAAGCTGTCCGGAGATCATGTTGATGATCGATGCCGGCACGAAAAACGGTGAGATCTTGCGGGGCCCGCGTTCGGTCAGATCGAGATTGGTCTCCTCAATGAGCGGCAGGCCGCCGATCCCCGAGCCGACCACCACGCCGATGCGCTCGGCATTCGCGTCAGTGATCTCAAGGCCGCTGTCGCGAACCGCCTGGATCCCCGCGGCCAGACCATAGTGGATGAAGGTATCCATGTGGCGGGCTTCCTTGGCCGAGACATACTCCTCGATCTCGAAGCCGCGGACCTCGCCTGCGATCTGGCAGTTGAAATTGCTCGCGTCAAAGCGCGTGATGTGATCAATCCCGGAACGCCCCGCCACCAGGTTCTCCCACGCGGTGGCAACAGAATTGCCGACCGGGGAGACGATACCCAGGCCGGTGACAACGACGCGGCGACGACTCATGCGTAGACGAGCGACTTATTTCTTGTGCGTGGTCACGTAGTCGATCGCCTGCTGAACGGTGGTGATCTTCTCCGCTTCCTCGTCGGGGATCTCGGTCTCGAACTCGTCTTCGAGGGCCATCACCAGTTCCACGGTGTCAAGGGAGTCGGCGCCCAGGTCATCGACGAACGACGAGTCGTTCTTGATGTCCGCCTCATTGACCCCGAGCTGCTCGGCGACGATTTTCTTGACCCGTTGTTCGATGTTATCCATGTTTCCCCTCCGGAAGATGAGACCTAAAAATTGCGCGAATTGTAGCAGAGGTGGGCCAATAATTCCGGCGAAGACACACCGCGGCCGACCATCAGTTCATGTACATCCCACCGTTGACATGCAGGGTCACACCGGTGATATAGCTCGCCTCGGTCGAGGCCAGAAAGGCCACGGCGGCCGCGATGTCCTCGGGCTGGCCAAGACGCCCCAGAGGAATCCTCTGCGTCAGACCGGTCTTTTGTGCCTCCGAGAGGGCACGCGTCATGTCGGTATCGATGAATCCGGGAGCGATGCAGTTGACGGTGATCGCGCGGCTGCCGACCTCCTGGGCCAACGCCCGTGTCATTCCCGCCACCCCGGCTTTCGCTGCTGCATAGTTCGCCTGTCCGGCGTTGCCCGACGAGCCTACCACGGATGTGATGTTGATGATCCGGCCGCCACGCGCGCGCACCATGCCCCGCAGGACAGCCCGCGTGAGCCGGAACACGGCCGTGAGATCCGTCTCGATGACGTGATTCCAGTCCTCATCCTTGAGGCGCATCGCGAGATTGTCCTGGGTGATTCCGGCATTGTTGACCAGGATCGACAAACCGCCCCAGTCCTTCTGGATCGCCTCGACGAGCGCCTCGATCGCCGCGCCATCATTGACGTCGAGCACGGCGCCTCGTCCGCCCTGCCCGGCCAGCGCGGCCGTGATCGCATCCGCACCGGCCTGGCTTGTCGCCGTCCCCACGACCCGGGCACCCGCGGCCGCGAGCCGTGCGGCAATCGCCTGTCCGATGCCGCGCGAGGCGCCCGTGACCAGTGCTACCGCTCCTTCGCCTAGCATTGCAGTACCTCCAGGGTCTCGCCAAGCGCCGCCGGATCAATCAACGCCGCGCCCACCAGTTCGCGATCGATGCGCCGCGTGAGACCCGCAAGCACCTTGCCGGGTCCGCATTCGATGACGTGCGTGACCCCTTGGCTGCGCATCTTCTCGATCGTCTCGACCCAGCGCACGGCACCGGCAGCCTGCCGCACCAGCGCATCCTGGATGCGCCCGGGCTCGAGGTTGACGGCGACGTCGACGTTGTTGATGACCGAGAGGCCGGGGATCGCAAACGGTCGCGTCGCGAGGTAGGCCGCGAGTTCGTCTGCGGCCGGCCGCATCAGGGACGAATGAAACGGCGCCGAGACCGAGAGCGGCACCGCGCGCTTGGCGCCCTTCTCCCGGGCGAGTTCGCAGGCGCGCAGAACCGCTGCCATGTGACCGGAGATAACGGTCTGCCCAGGATCATTGAAATTGGCCGGCTCGACCACTTCCGAGTGCCGGGCCACCTCGCAGACGGATGCGACCGCCTCGGCCGTCATGCCCAGGATTGCGGCCATGCCGCCGACCCCGACTGGTACGGCCGACTGCATGGCGCGCGCGCGGAACTGCACGAGGGGCAAGGCCTCGGCGAACGTCAACGCGCCCGCGGCGACCAGGGCCGCGTATTCTCCGAGGCTGTGCCCGGCAAGCAGGAAAGGCTCGGCCCCGCCTGCGGCACGCCAGGCGCGCCAGATCGCAACGCCAGCGGTCAGCATCACCGGCTGGGTGGTGCTCGTGAGTCCCAGCTCCTCGGCGGGACCTTTGGAGATGAGAAGGCCGACATCCTGCTTGAGCACGTCGGAAGCCTCCTCGAGCGTTGCCTTGACCGCGGGATTGTCGGCAAACGCATCGAGCATGCCCACAGACTGTGATCCCTGACCCGGAAAGACGAAGGCGAATTTCATGACTGATGAGGAAAGAGAGGTGAGACGTTGGACAGAAATTGGGTAAATGAGGAGACCAATTGATGGACGAATGAGAGCGGCCGTTGCGGCGGACGCCGCGGCTACATCCGCACCAGGGCAGCGCCCCAGGTGAACCCGCCCCCCACGCCTTCCATGAGCACGGTCTGGCCGGTGCGGATGCGGCCCTCGCGCACGCCGTAGTCAAGCGCCATCGGGATCGAGGCCGCAGAGGTGTTGCCGTGCTGATCGACGGTGACGATCATCTTTTCGAGCGGCAAGCCGAGCTTCTTGCAGGTGCTGTGCATGATGCGGATGTTGGCCTGATGCGGGATCAGCCAGTCGACGTCCGCTGCAACCCGGTGTGCGCGCTCGAGAGCCTCGCGCGCCACCTGCTCCAGAACATGGACGGCCAGTTTGAAGACCGCCTGCCCGTCCATGTAGAGAAAGGCGCTGCCGGCAATGATGCCGCTATGGACATTGCCCGGCACGCACAGGATGTCGGCATAACGCCCGTCGGCGTGCAGCACCGAGGAGAGCATGCCCGGCTCGCTCGCGGCCTCGAGCACGACTGCGCCTGCGCCATCGCCAAACAGCACGCAGGTGCTGCGGTCCTTGAAGTTCAGGATCCGCGAGAACACCTCGCTGCCGATGACCAGCGCGCGCCGCGACTGGCCGGCACGAATCGCGTTGTCAGCCGTGGCGAGCGCATAGACGAAGCCGCTGCAGACCGCCTGAACATCGAAGGCCGCGCAGCCATTCTCGATGCCGAGCTTGCGTTGCACGATGCAGGCGGTGCTCGGAAAGACCATGTCGGGGGTCGAGGTCGCAACGATGATGAGATCGAGCTGATCGGGCCTGATGCCGGCCGCCTCGAGCGCGCGTCTTGCTGCCGCCACCGCGAGATCGCTCGCGGTCACGTCGGCGTCTGCATAGTGGCGCGCTGCGATGCCGCTGCGGCTGCGGATCCACTCGTCGCTGGTCTCGATGCCGTCTGCGGCGAGCTGCAGGGCGAGTTCGTCATTGGTGACGCGCCGTGGGGGCAGGTAGCTTCCGGTTCCCGCGATCCGGCAGAAGGTGGTCTTCATTCCGAGAGTTGTTCGGGGGTGGCGATGCGGGGCGCGAGCCTGGGCCTTTGTCCCGCCACGGACTGCATGGCCGTGCCGATCCTCGAGAGCACGTCGTGGCACGCGGCGTCATAGGCATGCTGCAAGGCCCATTCGAAGGCCAGTGCGTCGGCCGAACCGTGGCTCTTGATGACGAGCCCGCGCAATCCAAGCAGCGCGGCACCGTTGTAGCGGCGATGGTCGACGCGTTTACGAAAGCGGTTCAAGACAGGCATGGCGACCAAAAAGGCCGCCCAGGTGAGCGGATTGCGCGTGAACTCCTCCTTGATGAACCCGCCGAGCATCTGGGCGATCCCCTCGGAACTCTTCAGCAGGACATTGCCGACAAAACCGTCACACACGACCACATCCGTGGTGCCCTTGTAGATATCATCGCCCTCGACGTTGCCGTAGAAATTCAATTGGGAGGCCCGCAGCAACTCGCCGGCCTGCTTGACCGTATCGTTGCCCTTGATGACCTCTTCGCCGATGTTGAGCAGTCCCACCGAGGGCGTCGAGCGCCCGTAGGCGGCCGCGGCGAGAGCGCTGCCCATGACGGAGAACTGCAGCAGATGGTCCGGCTGGCAATCGACGTTGGCACCCAGGTCGAGCATGGTCGTCACACCACCGCGCTGGTTGGGAAGACCCATGGCGATCGCCGGCCGGTCGATGCCCTCGAGGGTCTTTAGGACGTAGCGCGAGATCGCCATGAGGGCACCGGTGTTGCCGGCCGAGACGCAGGCGTCGGCCCGACCGTCCTTGACCAGGGTGACAGCCAGCCGCATGGATGAGTCCTTCTTCTTGCGCAGCGCAACCTCGACCGTGTCGTCCATGGCGACCACCTCGGAGGCGTGCACCACCTCGATGCGCTGCAGGAGACGGGGTGCGACTTTGGCGAGGCGTGCCTGGATCGCCGCGCTGTCACCCACGAGGAGGAGCCGGGCATCCGCGACGCGTTCGACAAAGGCAAGCGCAGCAGGCACCGTGGTCTGCAGACCATGGTCGCCTCCCATGCAATCGATAGCCAGTTGGGTGGTCATAGACGACGCGCTAGCGGCTGGTACCGCCGCCCGCTGGGATCATGTCGGGGCGCGCGCCCGGTGCTCGGGCACGGCACCGCGTGCGTCCCGAAGAGCTCCAGTCCGGCCGGATAAGAAATACTGAAAATTGTGACGGCACCGTGGCGGTTTGCTCGTCATGGCCAGCACGCAAGCGGCGACTTTGCGGACTACTCGTCGTTCTTGGTCTTTAAGACCTTCTTGCCCCGGTAGAAGCCGTTCGGGCTGATGTGATGGCGCAGGTGCGCCTCGCCGGTCGTCGGTTCAGTCGCCAGCGGGGGCGCGGTCAGGAAGTCGTGGGCCCGATGCATACCGCGTTTTGACGGGGACTTCTTGTTTTGTTGGACAGCCATGTTCACTCCTTCTATTTCACATTGCGGATTTTACCACGCCGGCCGTCTTCCCTTACGCATCGACCAGGCTCTCACGACTTTGGATCCTTCTTCATTTTGCCAAGGACTGCAAACGGCGAGCTTCGCTCAGATCGCAGCGGCGCCACGGTCTGCGAAGCCGGCGGTTGCGGACACCGGTCATGCTTTGGCACCAGCGGCAGCCACAGGATCACCTCGTCCTCGATAAGCTGCACAACATCAAATTCCCGGTTCCCCACCACGACGTCAAACGCGTCTTCGTCGAGTGGCACGGCATCGGCCTCGGCATCATCGGTTGCCACGAGAAACCGCGCCAGCACATCGACCGCCACCACGACCGGCTGCAGGCAGCGCTGGCAGACCAGTTCTACCGCGCCCTTCACCTCGAGATCGAGAAACGGCCGGTTCCGCTCATCGGTGGAGCCCACGAGGCGCCAGTCGAGCCTCTCACCGCGGTTCAGGGCATCAATCCTGGCCAACTCGTCAAGTCCGAGCGAGCCCGAAGCCTCTTCGGCGCGGCGTGCAAATTCGAAGGCGTCGATGATCATGGCTGTGCTCCTGGCCCTGCTCCCGAACGCATCACCGGCCTTGGGGCCACTGCTTGGGGCCGACTGCCCCGTGCCGACTGCTGTGTTACCGCTGCTTTGTTACTGCTGCATTGTTACTGCTGCTTTCTTTGTCACCGCCGCCTGAACCGCCAGTCACCGGAAGCCCGGCGCCCCCCCGGATGCCTTCTCTGGCCTCGCGCTCCAGTTTGGCCCTCTTCTTCTACCCTGCGCGTCGTTCGTCGGACCGCTGGCAGCCCCATCGGCAGTTCCAGCCCCACCGGCAACGCCACCGGTAACCCCACCGGTAAGCTCTCACAACCGACCCCACCGCGGCGCTCCTGCCTGCTCGACAANNAATCGCTCAAGAATCGCTCGACAATCGCTGAAAGCATTTTCGGACGCTTTCAGCGGAGCTCCTCCGGGAATCCGAAAAGCCTGCGATAATCGCATAAATCTCCTTATTTGTCAAAACGTTATGTCAGAAATTTCGCGACCCGCGCTGGTTCTCGCGTCGAGTTCTCGCTACCGGCGGGAATTGCTGGAAAGACTGCGCGTGCCCTTCGGGGTCGAGCGACCCGACGTCGACGAAGCGGCGCTGCCCGGCGAGGAGGCCCGCACCACCGCCGAGCGGCTTGCGCGCGCCAAGGCCGAAGCGGTCGGGGCGCATCACCGCCATGCCCTCGTGATCGGCTCCGATCAGGTCGCCTCGTGGCGCGGCCAGCATATCGGCAAACCCGGCACGCACGCGCGTGCGCTCGAGCAACTGGTGCAGTTCCAGGGCGAGACCGTGATCTTCTACTCGGCACTGTGCGTGCTCGATTGCCAATCCGGCCGCCGTCTTGCGGCTGTGGCGCCCGTGCGGGTGCGCTTTCGCAGCCTTGCCACGAGCGAGCTTGATGCCTATCTGCGCATGGACGAGCCCTATGACTGCGCCGGCAGCGCCAAGTCAGAGGGCCTTGGCATCACGCTCATGGAGAGCATCGAGAGCGACGATCCGACAGCCCTCGTGGGACTGCCCCTCATCCGTCTGGTCTCGATGCTTCGCGATCTGGGTTATGCATTGCCTGCACCCCGAGCCCCTGGATCCGGCCGGTGAGCGGCACCCTGTTTCTCGTGCCATCGACACTGGGCGAGGTCGGCGCCACCTCGGTGCTGCCGCTGGACGTGTTGCAGATCGCCGCGCGCCTGGACTATTTCGTGGTCGAGAACGCGAAGTCGGCGCGCGCCTTTCTAAAGCGCGTGCAGGCCGCCGTGCCGCTCACCCGTGCACTGCAGGACATCGAGATGCGCGAACTGAACGTGTCCACACCCCCCAGCCAGTGGTCCGCGCTGCTCGAACCGGTCAGGGCGGGGCGCGATGGCGGCCTCGTCTCCGAAGCGGGCTGTCCGGCTGTGGCCGATCCCGGTTCAGGACTGGTCGAGCTCGCCCATCGGAGCGGTGTACCGGTGCGTCCCCTGGTCGGACCCTCGGCCATCCTGCTCGCCCTCATGGCAAGCGGCCTGAACGGTCAGCACTTCGCCTTCGAGGGCTATCTGCCGAGCGAGCGGGAGGCACGCAGGGCACGCATTGCCGCACTCGAGGCACGCTCACGCGCCGAACGTCAGACCCAGGTGATGATTGAGACCCCTTACCGCAATGGCGCGCTGTTTGCGGCCCTGAAGGAGGGCCTTGCCGCCCACACACGGCTGTGCGTGGCCTGCGATCTGACGCTCTCCTCGGAGATGGTGCGGACCATGACGGCCGCACAGTGGCGCCTGCACCCTCTGGAGTTGCAGCGCCGACCGGCGATCTTTCTGTTTCAGGCCTAGCGCCAGGCGGGACCTGCCGCCACGGCACGCGCGAGGCTGCCGGCGAACGACGAGCCGATCCGCCGCGCAAAGCGTTCGGTGATGCTTTCCTTCTCGGTGTAGTCGACCACGTCCTGGGCCTTGATCACGTCACGCGCGACGCTGTCGACCGTGCCATAGCCGTCGGCCAAGCCCAGCTCGATGCTCTTCGCGCCGCTCCAGAACAGCCCCGAGAACAGATCCGGAGTCTCCTTCAGGCGCGCACCGCGACCATCACGCACCACCTTGATGAACTGCTCGTGGATCTCGTCGAGCATGCTCTGCAGATGGGCTTTCTGCTCGTCGGTGACGGGCGAGAAAGGGTCACCGATGCCTTTGTTCTTGCCGGCCGTGAGGAGCCGTCGCTCGACACCCAGCTTCTCCATGGTGCCGGTGAAACCAAAGCCATCCATGAGCACACCGATCGACCCGACGATGCTGGCCTTGTCGACGAAGATCTGGTCGGCGGCCGCGGCCGTGTAATACCCCCCCGAGGCACAGATATCCTCGACCACCACGTACAGCGGCTTGCCGGGATACTCGGCACGCAGGCGCTTGATCTCGTCATAGATCATCCCCGCCTGGACGGGGCTGCCGCCGGGGCTGTTGATCCGCAGGATGACGCCCACCGTGCCCGAATCATGAAAGGCGGTCTGCAGCGCGCTGTTGACCTTTTCCGCGGAGGCCTGACCGGTGTTGTCGATCACGCCTTCCATCGTGACCAAGGCCGTGTGGCGCGTGCCCAGGTCCGCCTCCCCGCCCTTGATGGCGAGGCTCGCAAGATAGAGCAGCACGAAGGTCGCGTAGAGCAGCGTGACGCTCTTGAAGAAGATGCCCCAGCGCCTGGCCAGGCGGCGCTCCTTGAGCGACGCGGCGGCCAGTTCCTCGAGGACGCTGCGCTCCCAGGAGATGGGGCCTGCGAGCGGGTCGGTGGGTTTCCCATCAGCGCCGAACTTGGGTTCCCTCTGGCGATCGGGATCGCTGAAACCCGGAATGCTGTTTTCTTCAGGCATGGCTCGTGATCACGGCGGGATGGGATGGGGAGGAACGTACGTTTCGTCAGGCTGCCAGTAGACCGTCCCGTCGCTCTCGCGAACGCGCAGGGTTCGCAAGCGCCCTCCGCGACAGGGTCCGCCGGTGCAGCGACCGCTTTCCGGCTCATAGATCGCGCCGTGGGTCGCACACATTAAGTATAACCCTGAATGGTCAAAAAACTGACCCTCGGGCCAGTCGAGTTCGGTGGGAACATGGGCGCACTGATTCAGGTAGCCGTAGACCGTCCCACTGAAGCGCACGACAAAGCCGCTCGCCGCCCGTCCTGCCGGGACACGTCGGTCCACGAGTGCAAAGCGCACCCCAAGGCCGCCTTCGGCGAGTGCCGCGCTCGCGCACACCGCAATCCACCCAAACGGGCCGCCAGCATCGTCCTGCAAGAGCTCAGGCATGGGTGCGCAGCCAGTCATGCATGCCCGCAGGCGTGTCGAGCACCGCAAGCGGCGTGCAGGCATCGAGGGCGTCGCGGTCATGCGCCCCATAGGCCACGCCCAGCGCACCGGTCCGGGCGCTGTGCGCCATCTTCAGGTCATGGGTTGTGTCACCCACCATCAGCATCGACGCAAGTCCGACGCCCAGCGCCTCGGAGAGCTCGTGCAGCATGCGCGGATCGGGCTTCGGGGCGCTCTCGTCAGCCGTGCGCGTCGCATCGAAGAGGTTCTCGAGCGCGCACTGACGCAGCGCCCGGTCAAGGCCGACCCGGTTCTTGCCGGTGGCGACCGCGACGCGGTGGCCGCGCTGCTTCAGCTCCGCGAGCATCTCGCGCGTGCCGTCAAACAGCGACAGGCTCGCATCGCGTGACAGGTAGTGGTGGCGATAACGCGCGACCATCTCAGGCAGGCGCTCGCGGGGCAGGTCCGGCACGGCGTGCGCCAGGGCGTCCTGGAGCCCCAGGCCGATCACGTAGCGTGCCGCATGGTCGGACGGGATCGTGAGTCCCAGATCCTGACAGGCCCTCTGGATGCTCGAGGCGATGGTCGCCGTGGAGTCCATCAGGGTGCCGTCCCAGTCGAACACGATGACGTCAAACTGTCTGGGCATGGCGCAGGGCTTCCAGGTAGTCAAGACAGGCGCGGGGCAGCGGCGCCTCGATCGCGAGCGCCGCGCCGCTTGCCGGGTGGCGCAGGCCGAGCCGCCAGGCATGCAGGAACATGCGCTTTAGGCTGGGGCCCGCAGCCGAACGGGCGAGCTCGCGGTTGGCCGCGAAATCCCCGTATTTGTCATCACCGGCGATGGGAAATCCCAGATGCGCCAGATGCACCCGGATCTGGTGCGTCCGGCCCGTCTTCAGCTCGACTTCGAGGAGCGCCCGCTCGTTCAGGCGCTCGCGCAGCGTGACCACGCTGTGGGCCGCAACCCCTGCCGGATCCACGCGCACGCGGCGCTCGCCATCGCCCTGGAGATACTTCAAGAGCGGCGCCCGGATATGCTGACGCGCGTTGGGCCAGGCGCCCAGCACCAGCGCCAAGTAGCGCTTGTCCATGGCGCCCTCGCGGATCTGCTCATGCAAGGCCGTCAGGCTGGAGCGCCTTTTGGCGAGCATGAGGATACCCGAGGTCTCCCGGTCGAGCCGATGCACCAGTTCGAGAAAGGTGGCCTCGGGGCGCGCCGCGCGCAGCTGCTCGATGACTCCATAGGAGACGCCGCTGCCGCCATGCACTGCCACTCCCGCGGGCTTGTCGACAACCAGCAGCTGGTCGTCCTCGAAGAGGATCGGAAATTCAGCCGCCCTGACCGCCTGGGGCGGCGGCACGGCGGCGGTGCGCATGGGCGGCAGACGCACGCAGTCGCCGACCTCGAGCCGGTAGGTGACCAGGACGCGCTTCTTGTTGACCCGCACTTCGCCACCCCGGATGACCCGGTAGACGTGGCTCTTGGGCACCCCCTTGGCGAGACGCAGCAGGAAATTATCGATACGCTGGCCGGCCTCCTCACTGCCAACCCGGAAAAAGCTGACCCGCGAAGCTTCGACCTGCGCCGGAGCTTTTTCCCCTAAGTCATTCATAATGCAATATAATTTGTGACAGATCAGGACAATAAAGGTTCCGACACACGCGCCTTGCCCGAGCACGAACGTCGGGCGAATTGCGCGTTCGGGACCCGAGCTATTGTTCGATCGCTCGGTTTGCGTGCGGGGTTAAGTCCGATTCTACACGCCGGTTAGGTTGTCCACCGTAATGGGCACACACGCGAATGGGGGCTTGGTCTGCAGGAGCGTCGCGGTCGCGAACGCTCGGCAGGCGAGCAGCCAGAGCAGAAAGATGATTGGCACCAGACGAATTTGGAGGCGTCGCGCAAGCGGCGTCTCGGCAGACTGATACTTGATGATCGCTGATTCGGGATCCACCAGAGACTGATGGTTGCAAGACACACGACGGAAGCACTGGCCTAAGGGCGCGCCCCTGCGCGCTTTCGGCCGGTGACGTCTGATGTCTGTGCGCGAATCTCCACAAGTGCCAGCCGGCCCGCGCCCCCGTCGTCGCGCGCCGTCGCGATGACCAGCGGCAATTCTCGCCAAACTCCTTCTCTCGCGTTTCGAAAACAATAAAATGGTGCAGCAGTGCTAAGGCACGCGGCCTAGGAGTAAACATGAAACGCATGTTGTTCAATGCGACGCACGCAGAAGAGCTGCGCGTCGCCATCGTCGATGGACAGAAGCTGATTGACATCGATATCGAGGCCGCCGGCCGGGAACAGCGCAAGTCGAACATCTACAAGGGGGTCATCACCCGGGTCGAACCCAGCCTTGAGGCCTGCTTTGTCAACTACGGCGAAGAGCGTCACGGCTTTCTGCCCTTCAAGGACATCTCGCGCCAGTACTTCCGCGAGGGTACGGACGTGCGCCAGGCCCGCATCCAGGATGCGGTGCGCGAAGGCCAGGAACTGTTCGTCCAGGTGGAAAAGGAAGAGCGCGGCAACAAGGGCGCGGCGCTCACGACCTTCATTTCCCTGGCCGGCCGCTACCTGGTCCTGATGCCCAACAACCCTCGTGGCGGGGGTGTCTCGCGCCGCGTCGAGGGCGAGGACCGGCAGGAACTGCGCGACACGATGGACCAGCTCGAGTTGCCCCCCGGCATGAGCATCATCGCCCGCACCGCCGGGATCGGCCGCAATGCCACCGAACTCCAGTGGGACCTGAACTATCTGATGCAGCTCTGGCGCGCCATCGAAGGCGCAGGCAACTCCGCCTCCGGGGCCTTTCTGATCTACCAGGAATCGAGCCTCGTGATCCGCGCGATCCGCGACTACTTCCATCCGGACATCGGCGAAATCCTGATCGACACCGACGACATCCACGAGCAGGCGCGCCAGTTCATGGCGCATGTCATGCCCGACATGGTGAACCGGGTCAAGCGCTACCGGGACGATGTGCCGCTCTTCTCGCGCTTTCAGATCGAACACCAGATCGAGACGGCGCACTCGCGCACGGTGCCGCTCCCCTCGGGCGGCGCCATCGTGATCGATCACACCGAGGCGCTCGTTTCGGTCGACGTCAACTCGGCGCGTGCCACCCGCGGTGGCGACATCGAGGAGACCGCCCTTCGGACCAATCTCGAAGCCGCCGACGAGGTCGCGCGCCAGATGCGCCTGCGCGATCTGGGCGGGCTCATCGTGATCGACTTCATCGACATGGAATCGACCAAGAACCAGCGCGAGGTCGAGCAGCGTCTGAAGGATGCCCTGTACTACGACCGCGCCCGCGTGCAGATGGGCAAGATCTCGCGCTTTGGCCTCATGGAACTGTCGCGCCAGCGCCTGCGGCCGTCGCTCTCCGAAGGCAGTCATGTGGTGTGTCCGCGTTGCAACGGCACCGGCCACATCCGCGACATCGAGTCCTCGGCGCTCCACGTCCTGCGCATCATCCAGGAAGAGGCCATGAAGGAGAACACCGCATCGGTGCACACCCATGTGCCGGTCGAGGTGGCGACCTTCCTGCTCAACGAAAAGCGCACGGACATCGCGAAGATCGAGGCCCGCCTGAAGGTCAACGTCATCCTGATCCCCAACAAGCATATCGAGACTCCGCACTACACGCTTGAGCGCCTCAAGCATGATGACCCGCGGCTGGAGGATCTGGCCGTCAGCTACGCGATGGTCGAGGAGCCGGCCGAGGAGGTCTATACCCGCAAGCGCGAGGAAGCGGCAAAGCCCCGCCAGGAGGCCATGGTCAAGAGCGTCACACCCGACCAGCCTGCACCGGTGGTGGAACGGCCCGTGGCAGCAGAGCCGCTCGTTGCAGCAGTGCCGGTGGTGAGCCCCGTTCCCGCTGCCGGTTCGGAAGGGATCATCGGCAAGATCCTCGGCTGGTTTCGTACCCCAGCCCCGGCTGCGAGCACGAGCCCACAGGTTGCACTGCCCGCGGCGGAAGTCGCGCCGCGCGGCCGCGTTGCGACGCGCGAAGGCGCCGCACGCGACCCCGGCGCGCGTAACGGCGGTGGGCGCGGGCAACGCGGCAACCGCGCGCGGTCTGAGCGCTCCGGGGAGGCCCAGGATCGCGGGGGACGCGGCGCGGGTGGCCCGGCCAACGGCGGTGAAGGCCGTGGTGAAGGACGCGGCGAGCGCGCGCGTACGCCCCGCCCGGAGGTCAATGGCGCGGTTTCCGCAGAAGCCGGTGAACCCAGGCCACGGGCCGATCGTGGGGAGCGGGGTGAGCGTAGTGAGCGTGGCGAACGCCGCCGCGAGCGACCCGACCCCCGGCAGAAGCCACAGGTCCCACAGGCGCCAGCTGCCGAGGAGGCCGATCCGGATCTGCTGACCGTCAACACCATTCCTCAGGACGGCGTTCTCGAGACCCCGGACGCGCCGTCGGGCAGAGGAGCGCAGGACGCCGGAGCCGCTGGCCAGCCCACCGGCCGGCGCAGGCGGCGCGGTGGTCGCAACCGCAATCGTCGCGAGCGCGACGAGNNGCGGGCGACGACCTGGAGCACGCGCTGGGCGAATTTCCGGACACGATCCCGGTGCCTGTCCATGCCGCAGCGGCACACGACGGCACGCCAGCAGGACGGCAGGCACATGCGCCCGAGACGCTGATTCCCCCGGCCGTCTTCGGATCCCCGCCCGCAGCAGCTCAGGTGGCCGAGCACGACGAGGCGCCGCTGCCGGCACCGGTCGAACTGCGCTTTGTCGATCCAGGACCGCGCGAGGCCGCTCATGCGCCGCAGACGTCAAGCGGCTCCGGGGTCCTGCTGCCGAGCGCTGCGACTCCGGGTGCAACGCCGCCCGAGACCGGCAGCTTCCATGAGGTGCCTGCCCCAATCGAGGCGCGCGCAGCGGTTCGCCCCTTCGTGTCGCTGGCCGACACCCATCCTGAGCCCAGGCCCCTGGCCGAGATGACAGAGGCGGCCGAGGTGGCCGAGGTGGCTGACGTCGGTGAAAAAGTCGGGATCACCGGGACGCCGGAAACCAGGGAGAGCACCGCGATCCCCGCTTCAGGTGCACCCGTCTCAAGCGCACCCGCCGAGTCGGCACCACAACCCGAGGCAGCGCCCCTTGTCGCGCCCGCTCGAAGCACCACATCGCTCGAGCAGCTCTCCTCGGTCCTGGCAGCGGCCGGCCTGGAACTGGTTCAGACGGACGCGGAGAAACTCGAGTTTGCACGCGAGCGCGCCGCTGCCATGGCTCCGGCAGCGCGCACGCCCCGGGCGCCTAAGCCTGTGCCGCCGGTCTCCGCGGAGCCACTGATCCAGATCGAGACCCGGAAGAGCTAGGGGGAACCCGGCGGGGCTTGCTGTGCGCCTAACCCCTGAACTGTCGCGCTGGATCGCCGAGCAGCTTGCACGCGGCTGCGACCCGGAGGACATGGTCCAGGCCCTCGTGACGGTCGGTCACGAGGAAAGGTTTGCGCGCACCGCACTGGCCAACGCCCTACCGGATGCCAGCGTCCGGGCGCTGTCCGAAGAGGCGGTGCGTCCGGTGCCCGAACCGCTCGAGGACGCGCTTGCCGGTGGCACCCATGTGATCGCTTCGCTCGATCGCGAGGTGAAGGTCATCGCCCGCCTCAACAAGCCGCGGCTCCTCGTGTTCGAAGGCGTGCTCTCGGATGCCGAGTGCGCGGCGCTGATCGAGGAATCCAAACCCAAACTGGAGCGCTCGCGGACCGTCGATCGGGTCAGCGGCGGCACTGAACTCAACGCTGCCCGCACCAGCGAGGGCACCTACTTCCACCACACCGAGTCCGACCTGCTCGTGCGGATCAACCGGCGCATTGCCGCCCTGACACGCTGGCCACTCGAGAACGGCGAGCCTCTGCAGATCCTGCACTACGAGAGGGGCGCACAGTACGAGCCGCACTTCGACTACTTTGATGCGAACGATCCGGGTACCGCAAAACTGATCAGCCAGGGGGGACAGCGTGTGGCCACGCTCATCATCTACCTGAACGATCCCGACGCCGGCGGCGCCACGATCTTTCCGGACATCGGCCTTGAGATTGCTGCGGTGCGGGGTAACGCCGTGTTCTTCTCCTATGAGCGGGCGCATCCCGGAACCGGCACCCTGCATGGCGGAACCCCCGTCACCCGGGGCGAGAAGTGGATCGCGACACGCTGGATGCGCGAGCGGCCCTACTGCTAGCCGGCGGGGGGCAGTCGGGGCTGCAGCTTTCCCCGCCAGGAGCTATGATCCTCTGAACTGTCACCGGGACGAATGATGATTCAAAAGGTTGTTCCGATCGCCTTGCACCGCCGCGCGCAACAGGCCGCCACGCCCCTGCCGCTGCGCGGTCCGCTCGCAGCGCCGGGCGGCGTGCTCCTCGATGGCCACCAGCGCCGGCTGCACGACCTACGCATCTCGGTGACCGACCGCTGCAACTTCCGCTGCGTCTACTGCATGCCCAAGGAGATCTTCGACAAGGACTACCAGTTTGCCCCGCACTCGGCCATTCTCAGCTTCGAGGAGATCACGCGTCTCGCGCGGCTGTTTGTCGAGCAGGGCGTCGAGAAGATCCGGCTGACCGGGGGTGAGCCGCTGCTGCGCAAGAACATCGAAAGACTGATCGAGATGCTCGCGGCGCTGCGCCGGCCCGACGGGGGCTCCCTCGATCTCACGCTCACGACGAATGGGTCACTGCTCAAGCGGCGTGCCCAATCGTTGAAGAACGCCGGACTGTCGCGCGTCACGGTGAGCCTCGATGCCATCGACGATGGCGTGTTCCGGCGCATGAACGACGCCGAGTTTCCAGTGGCCGACGTGCTCGAGGGAATCGATGAGGCGCAGCGCGTCGGACTTGGTCCGGTGAAGGTGAACATGGTCGTGCGGCGCGGCCTGAACGACGGCGAAGTCGTGCCGATGGCGCGGCACTTCCGTGGCTCCGGGCAGATCCTGCGCTTCATCGAATACATGGATGTCGGGAGTTCCAATGGCTGGCGCATGGATGACGTCGTGCCGAGCGCCGAGGTGATCGCCCGGCTCGGGCAGTTCTTTGCTCTTGAGCCTCTCGAGAGCAACTACGCGGGCGAGGTCGCGCAGCGCTGGCGCTACACCGATGGCGCCGGAGAGCTCGGCGTCATCTCGAGCGTGACGCAGGCGTTCTGCGGCACGTGCACACGGGCCCGACTCGCAACCGAAGGCAGTCTTTACACCTGCCTGTTTGCAAGCCATGGCACGGATTTCCGCGCCCCGCTGCGCACGGGTGCAAGCGATGCGCAGCTCGCAGGCCTGATCGCGGCGGTCTGGGGCCGGCGCGACGATCGCTATTCGGCCTTGCGCGGCGCAAACACCCTCCCCCGAGCGAAGATCGAGATGTCCTATATCGGCGGGTAGAAGAACGCACAGCGCATCCTGCGGGTGGCGCTGCCGGGCCCTTGGTTGCTCCCGAACTCGGACTTCTAGTTGGTCTTTTTCTTCGGCTCGATCGGTAGGGGCTTCTTGGCCGGCTCGAGCGGATGGGCTCCCTGGGGCGTGCCGGGTCGCTTCAATAAATTCTGCAGGAATGACCCCTGCTGCTGGGGCGCCGCGGGATGCGCGGGCTGAGCCGCATTGGGCGCGGGGCTGCGCGCCGCGTTGGCGGCTGGCGTATGCGCCGCAGTGCCGGGCTGCGGTGTCCGTCCGGCGGCAGCGGGCGTGTGAACCAGGGCGCGCGGCGCCTCGCGCGCGGACTGCCCGGCCGCGCCGGGCCCGCGTGCGCCCGGGCCGCCCTGCTTGAGTTCCTGCGCGTGCTGCTGAACCCGTTGCACGCGCCGTTGTTCGAGGCCGGCGGCAATGCGCTCGTGCTTGCCGACGAACACCGCATCGTGCCGGTGCGGCGCCTGGAAGAACGCCGGTACCTTGTCCAGCACGCGCGGCTGGGACAGCCCCTGATGATCGACGAACCCGGCGCGTCCAGGCAGCACGTCAATACTGCCCTTGCTGTTGGCAATCGAGGTCTGACCGGCGTGCACGGTGTCGTAGGTGCCGGCATCGGTACCCTGCGTGCCTTCCGGCACATAGGCGGGCTCGTGGTCGGTGCCGCGTACGCCGATCGTGGCACTGGGTGTCACCACCGCATACTTCTTCGGGTAGGTCTTACCGATCCAGCCCGTGATCGAGCGCAGGCTGCCCTTCAACAGACCGATCACGCTGACATCGTTCTCATCGCCATTGGCCTGATACTTCGCGATGCGGATCTGGGTGTTCGGCCGTACCGCGATGAAGCCGCCGTCAGCCATGTCCAGATGCACCTCGGCACTATCGCCGGTGACGATGGCATCACCCTCGTAGAGCTGCTCGCCGACGACCGACTGGTGCGAGGTCTTGTCGGGCGAGACGATCTTCACGGAACCATCGACGAGGTTGACCTTGGCGGCAGGGTTGCGCGGCGCGGCGTCCGGCGTGGCGGGCGCCGTACCTGGCGTGGCGGCCCCTCCGGACCCCGTGGCGGCGGGTTTGGCGGGCTGCTGGGCACCCTGCTGGCTGGCCGTGCCGTTCGGCGCCGGCGTTGCCCCTGCGGCGGGGTTGGGCGCGCCGGTCTGCGCCCAGGCCGATACTGCACATAGCGAGACCATCGCCCAGACACCGAATCGCACGCCCTGCCCCATGATCCGCTGCAACATCGTCTCTCCAATGGCCGCATCCGGTCGCCGCGAATGGGCTTCATCCGCGGACAGCGACCCTGCGTCGCCCTGCCCCCAATTGGTATCAGGATGTCCGATGCGGGTCAATGAAATCCCGCACACGGGGCGCCAGCGCGCGAGGCGGGGGGACTCAGTAGGACGCGCCCCCTCCGGGAGCAAAATTCTCGAATTTGGTATAAGCCCCGATGAAAGTCAGGCGCAATGTCCCAATCGGTCCGTTGCGTTGCTTGCCGATGATAATCTCCGCGGTCCCCTTGTCCTGCGAGTCCGGGTTGTAGACCTCATCTCGATAGATGAAGAGGATCACGTCGGCATCCTGCTCGATCGCCCCGGAATTGTGGCTGACGATGCCGTCGGCAAGCCAGGATTCGATGCCCGGCACCGTCAGATCGTAGACCTCCTCCTCTCCGGCCGGCTCGATGCGCACCACCGGATCCCAGATCACGGGACGGCTGCCGGGCTCGATGGCCGGTACGGCCACGAGCTCCAGATCGGGGGCACGCGCCGATGCGCTCTGAGGGCCTCGCGAGGCCTGGGACCTGCGCGTCTCGCCCGAGCCCGCGCTGCCCGCCGCGCCCGGTGCCGGTTCACCGAGGGAGACACCCGCGGAAGAAACCCCGAGAACCTTCTCGAAAAAAAGTCGCTGCGCCTCGGCTCCCGCGATATCAACCATCTGGATCGGCCGCCCGTGGGCGTCGATGACCGTGGTCAGCCGCGCGAGAATACCCAGGCGCATGAGCAACGCAGCCACATCGCGGGCAAGCGGCAGACTGTAGCAAGAAAA
>PLEY01000006.1:153676-158680 GCA_003136595.1 Burkholderiales bacterium | reverse complement strand
CTGCAGGTCTTCGTGCCGAATTCCATCGACATGGCTGCCACCCGCGACGTCAGGCCCGAAGTATTCTGAGCAGACGTACCCCGGCGCGTGGCGCAGCGCTCGGTGCAGCGGGCCATTGGCTTCGGCGTTGTAGAGGCGAGTCGTTTCGGGCAGGACGATCGACCCCAGCGCCGGCAATCCGAGGCGGCGCCGCAAAAATGATGCGAGCTGCCGATTGCGATTCGAAGACCCACAGCCGGAGCACCGACCGGAGTCGCGCAGGTTCTCGGTAAACCGCTGAAAGAGGTGCGGCTTGCCGCATACGGGACAGTTGCCCCTTATCGCAGTACCCGCTCGGACCCGCTCCTCCAGATCCGAGCGCGCCGGGAGTGGCTCCTGCCCAGCCAGAGGATAAACTTCCCGGCTCAGATCGACGAATCCTCGCACATCCAGGATCGGACCCGGGCCAATGACTAGGCGCTGGACGCGTCTGACCAGTCTCCTCATCACGGAGGCGCGCGGCGGATCATCTGCCAAAGGGGCCCATCTCTTGAAAATTGCCGCAACGGGTCTTCTCTGCGTCCGTTTCCAACCCCTCGTTGGGACCCATCGCATGATCACTGCGTTCCAGAGACCCGCCGGGGCGACCCAATCCGAAAGCGTACACAACCCGCAGCATGGCCACTTCAGGGACGCTTGCGCCGTGCCCCGGACCCAGCGAGCGGCGTCCGATACAATTCGTGGTCGGCGGGCCGTCCGGTCGGTCTGCGCTTCTGAGGATCATCCCTGAACTCTATCAAGGCCCGGCGCCCTTCGCCATCATGAGAACCTCGGTCGCACTCGCCACCTACAACGGCGCCGAATATCTCGAGGAACAGCTGCGCAGTGTGCGGCTTCAGACAAGGCCAGTCGACGAACTGGTCGTCCTGGATGACCGGTCGAGCGACTCGACTCTGGAGACCGCGTACCGCTGCGTCGCCGCGTGGAATGGATTGCCCACCCGGATTACGATCAGTCAGAACCCGCATAACCGGGGTATCGTCGGCAACTTCGAGGAGGCGCTGGGGCGCTGTCAGGGCGACGTCATTTTTCTGTGCGATCAGGACGATCACTGGCATCCCAACAAGGTTGCACGCATGCTCCTGGAGTTCGAGCAGCGCCCGGACCTCCTGTTGCTCTACACCAATGCCCGGCTCGTGGATCGATATGGCAAATCCCTGGGTGCGACACAATTCGCAGCACTCGAGGTATCGCGCCACGAAATCGATCTCGTCAGGAGCCAGCGGGGTTTCGAAGCACTTCTGACGCGCAATCTCGTGACTGGGGCCACGGTCGCCTTACGCCGCGAACTACTCGCGCTCGCAACGCCCTTCCCTAGCACATGGGTGCATGACGAGTGGCTCGCCGTGGTGGCTGCCGCCGTGGGCGTCATCGACGTCCTTGACGAGTGCCTGATCGACTATCGGCAGCATGGCAAAAACCAGATCGGCATGCACCGCAAGACGCGCATCGAACGGATCGGCGAGGTCTTCTCGCAGCGCGGCACGTTCTACCAGCACGAGGCCGAGCGCTCCACTGAACTGCTCGGACATCTCGAGCGACTGGGCGCCCGGGTCAGCGCCGACAAGCTGGACAGTCTTCGGGAACGTATCGCCCACCTGCGTTTTCGCGCTTCATTGCCGCCCTCGCGCGCGCGGCGCGTGGTACCCATCGCCGGCGAGGCCCTCTCGGGGCGATATTCACGCTACGGGCGGGGTCTGCGCAGCATCGTGCGCGACCTCTTCGAGACGATTTGATGCGTGCCCTCCTCAGGCGGCCGGCGCTTCGCAATTTCCTCCTGAACCTGGGAGGCAACACCGTGCCGATGGCTGCCGCGATAATCGCCCTGCCGCTCATCACGCGCGAGGCCGGTGCCGAGCGGCTCGGCTTCCTCGGGCTCACCTGGGCGCTGATCGGCTATTTCGGACTCCTTGATCTGGGCTTGGCGCGTGTCGTCACGCGCCAGGTGGCGATCGCCGAGGGCCAGGGCCGCCTCCTCGGGCAGCGCCAGATTGTGATGGGACTGTGCCGCAGGCTTTTCCTGTTGGTGAGTCTGCTGGCCATCCTGCTGGCAGTGCTCGTCCCCACAGAATGGGTCGCTGGCCGCGGCGCCACACCGGACCTCGTCGTTGAGGCCCGGCCGGCCCTGATCGTCCTCTGGTTGACGCTCCCAGCGACCGTCGTGACCGGTCTCTTGCGGGGCGCCCTCGAAGGGCGCCAACATTTCGGTACCGTCAACGTGCTGCGCATCATCTTCGGTGTCTGGAGCTTTGCCGCGCCGCTCGCGGTGCTGCCGTTTTCGCATAGCCTGCCAAGCCTCACGCTTGCCGTGGCGATCGGCAGGATCGTGTCGCTCTTCGCGCACTACATGGCGGCACGAAATGCATTGCCCTTGGACCAAGCAATTCCCCCGCCACCGTTGGCGATCTGGCCGTACATCCGCGAAGGTGGGTGGCTTACGATATCGAATGTGGTCGGGCCACTCATGGTGACCTTTGACCGGTTCGCCGTGGCGAGTCTGGTGTCGCTGAGCGCCGCCGCCTTTTACTTCGTGCCGCAGGAAATTGCGTTGCGTATGCTGTTCATTCCTGGTGCGCTCGCGGCAACGATCTTTCCGATGATCGCGCGCTTGACCGATACCGATCAGGGCGCAGCCCAGGCCCGCATCTCCCACGGCGCTCTCCTCGCGGCGGTCATAGTCAGCCTTCCGAGCTGCCTCGTCCTCGCTGGTATCGCGCATCCGCTCTTGCGCATCTGGATGGGTCCGGAGTTCGCGGCGCACAGCGCACCAGTGGCTGCGATCCTCGCGGTCGGCCTGTTGGCCAATTGCGCCGCCCAGGTTCCCTTTTCCTGGATCCAGGCTGCAGGTCGCGCTGATGTGACCGGCCGCCTGCATCTGGCCGAATTGCCTGCCTACGGCCTGATACTTGCATTCCTGACCTGGCGTTTTGGCATCATTGGGGCTGCGTGGGCGTGGACGCTTCGCGCCTCAACCGACTGCGCGCTGCTACTCTACGCCTCTCGACGACTCTTTCCAGTGCCCGATGAGGAAATCGGCACGCGGGCGCTCGCCCGCGGCGCGTTGCTGGTTGCCGCACTGGCCGGGTGCGCGAGCTGGCTGGACGGCGAGGCCTACTGGCTGGCGCTGCTATTCGCCGTGGCGATTGGGAGCTTATTTTTCGCGAGTTGGACCCGCAGCCTGCGGGCCCTGGTTCAAGGCTAACCGGAACATGCGTACAGTCACCCAAGCGACCTGCCCGATTTGCGCGAGTGCGGGGACCACGCTGTATACCGAGCTTGCCGATGGGCTCTACGGCGCGCCCGGCGAGTGGCGGCTCGTGCGCTGCAGTGCCAGCAACTGCGGCGCGCTCTGGCTCGATCCGGCGCCGCTTGCCGATGACCTCTCCGAAGCCTATGCCAATTACTACACGCACAGTGTGTCGAGCGACGATCCGGTGGGTTTCCGGACCAACGTCCGGGACGCCTTCGCCGCGCGCGTCCTGGGTTATGAGACGGCTCATACCATAGGCGCCCGCCTTGCCAGCTGGCTCTATATCACCTCACCGCGCCGGTCGGAGTGGGCCCTCTACAAGCGCTTTTATCTTCCCTGGAAGAGCGGGGGACGACTGCTCGAAATAGGCTGCGGCAGTGGCGCCCAGCTTGCGCTCATGGCGCGTCTGGGCTGGGACGCGACGGGTCTGGATTTCGATCCACGCGCGATCGCGGCAGCCCGCTCACGGGGACTGAACGTCAGTGCCGGCGACGTGCGCTCGATGGCCTATTCGGCCGCGAGCTTCGATGCGATTGTCATGACCCACGTCATCGAGCATGTCGTCGATCCGGTCGGCCTGCTCAAGGAGTGCAGGCGCATCCTGAAACCGCAGGGAACACTCGTCCTCGTCACGCCCAATCCGAGCTCGCTTGGACATCGAATCTATGGCCGCGCCTGGCGTGGGTTGGAGCCGCCCCGGCACCTTGTGATCTTTCCTCCTGAAGCGCTGCGGCTGGCCTGTGCCAAGGCAGGGATCGGCGTTTCAAGAATAATCTTTAGCCCACGCGATGCCGCGAATCTGTTCCTGTCGAGTGAACGGCTGAGCCATGTGCGTCCCCACGAGCAGATCCGGCGGCCGGATTCGAGCGCGACGCCGCCGTTGCGACTGCGGATCCTCGAGAACATCGAGCGCATCGCATGCTGGCTGAAGCGGCCCTCTGGCGAAGAGCAGATCCTGATCGGCCATCCCCTTGAGACGGACCCTACACCGGGTTGAGGGTGCTCCATGCGGCGGCCACGAAGGGCGCCCTGCCTTACCGGGGAGGAGCGCTGACCGCGCCGAGATGCTGCCTCGCTTGGTCAGCGGACCCTAGAAGACCCGCCAGCCATGACTGCTGAAGAACCGGAAGGCCGACACGAGAAAAAGCCGGATATGATGCCAACCCTTTCTGGCGGCGCCCCCCGGGCCATGTTCGATCTCCACCGAGGGCACGTAGACCAGGGCGCTCTGCGATGCCGCCCGGATCGAAAGATCGTAGTCCTCGAAGTACAGAAAGTAGCGGGGATCGAATCCGCCCAGGTCCCGCAGAAGCTCGGTGCGCACGAACATGAAGCAGCCGCTCACGATGGGCGGGTTCGGCACAACCTCAACGACTCCGATGAGATCCCGCATCTCGTAGCGCGCAAGGCGCGTGGCAAACGGGGCGCGCCAGCGCCTCGGAAGAAAGCCGCGCACGAGAAGATCGAGCAGACTCGGGTAACGGCGACAGAGGAACTGCAGATGCCCGGCGGGGTCGGTCACGCGCGGCGCGAGCAGCCCGAACTCCGGATGGGAATCCAGATACTCGAGCGCCCGCCGAAGCGATTCGCGTGCCAGCACCACGTCCGGATTCAGGATGAGGTGATAGCGGCTGTCGAGCTGCGGCAGAACGAGGTTGTGGGCGCGCCCGTAACCGATATTGCCGTGGCCGTCCAGAACGCGCACCGAGTCGAAA
>PLEY01000006.1:0-153659 GCA_003136595.1 Burkholderiales bacterium | reverse complement strand
CGAGAGTTGCTCTCAAAACCACCGGGTCCGAGCGATAGAGGACGATCGAAACTGAGAGCAGGGTGGAAGGCGTACCCATCTCAGGACGTCCCCCTGCGCGTTAGGACCTGTCCGATGCGGCGCAGGAGATGGAACATAGGCCCGGCGAACGGTAGCCCCAGGGCGATCCGGCGCAAAGCCTGGCGTGGCAGTCCCCAGATCGTGTTGTAACGCGTGATCTCCGCCGCATAGGCCGCAGACTCAGCCGGGTTGAGTCCCCCCTGGTACAGCGCATTCTTTGCGCGCGCACGCAGGGCATAGCCGTCAAGGGCCGAGAAGCGCTCGAAGGCGCGCGCCGCGGCCACCGGCACGGTGTAGAGGGATGTGGTCCGCTCGACCATCTGGAAGTCGGCGAAGCGACTGTAACGAACCCAGAGGTTCCAGTCCTCGAGGTTCTCCAGTTCGACATCGAATCCCCCGTAGGTCTCATAGAGATTGCGCCGGAACAGAACCGCCTGGATCGGCAGGTAATTGTGATCCCAGAGGAGCGCGCGCGAAAAGGGCTGGCGGGGCCCCGGAGAATAGCGCATCGATCCTGTTGCAAAGGCTCCCGCGGAAAAGGCATCGGCGCGAACCTCGAAGGCGAGTCCGTAGGCGGCGCCAAGCTCCGGGTGAGCACCAAGGGTCGCGGCCAGCACCTCGACGTGATCCGCGAAGAGCAGATCATCATCGTCTAAGAATCCCACCAAGTCCCCGCGCGCCTCCTGAAGTCCGCGGTTGCCGGCCAAGCACCGTCCAGACTTGGGAATCGCGATGTGCACGGCGCGCACGAGGCGAGCACGGGCTGCGAGGGCTTCGACCAGACCGCGGGCGTCGCTGGAACCATCCTCGACGACGATGAGCTCAAGATTGGGATAGGTCTGGTTCTCGATGGACTGCAGCGCCTGTCTGAGCTGGTTCTCGCGGCCGCGCATGGTGCGGGTGATAAGGGTGACGAGCGGTGGAGCGGCCAAGGGCTCGGCAAGACGGTAGAAGGCCCCGGAGCGCACCGCTTCGTAGTCCCATCCGCGAAACGGAAACGGTGCGGTGCTCTGGCGCCTCGTTCTCAGAAAATGCGGCGCATCGCGCGCCAGCTGCGCTCCCATCGCGATGAGGCCCCGGTAATAGTGGGGCACGCGCGGTGGCACGAGCCAAAGGGCCGCATACATGAACGGTGCGACGAGCACCTGGGCACCCGCTCCATAGCGCAGACGCAAGAGCAGATTGGCCACCTTGCTGCCCAGCCACTGGGCGCGCTTGATTTCACCGGGATGCTCATACGTGTAGTGCCAGCACACGGCAGAGGGCACGTAGCGCAGGGTGTAGCCGGCATCGCGCAATCGATAGGAGAGTTCCACGTCCTCTCCGTAGAGGAACAGACGCTCCTCGTAGCCACCGACGGCGAGCAGTGCCTCGCGCCGGAAGAGAACGCAGGCGTGCGACGACCAGCGCGTCTCTAGGGAGACGGGGTCGTAGACCTTCGGATGCTCGTAGGGCTTCTGGCGCATCTCCCAGCTGGCGACCTGCTCTGCATCGGCTTCTGCCGCCCGCACGAGGCGCGACAGGGCGTCCGCCTCGAAGCTTAGATCGACGTTGCTCACCAGAAAAAGGGGCGCGCGGGCGCGCTCGAGATTGCGGTTATGGCCACGCCCAAAGCCGACGTTCTCGCCGGCCTCCACCTGAAATCCACCACACCGCTCGCCAAGCTCCTCGGACCACTTGCGGATGTGGGTCAGCGTGTCGTCGGAGGAACCGTTGTCCCTAACAAGGATGCGGATCTGCGCGAGAGGCAACTCCTGGTCCTGCAGACTCTTGAAGAAGCCATCGAGCCAAGACGACGAATTGTAGGTGACGAGCGACAGATCAAGCACGGGCAGATTGGCATCGTCCTGTGCGTCGGTCGCACTCAAGGACTGCCCCCGGGGCTCCGAACACCGTTTAGCGAGTCGCAGCAGCGGGTCGTCGCTGGCGTGCGCCCACACTGCGGCGCGTAAGCGTCAGGACCGACGCCGAGAGGCTCTCCGCAAAGCCAACGTCGATACTGGGCAGGAACGCGACGAGCGGGCAATGGAGCCTGTGAGGATGAAGGCAAGGGTGTGAATGTAACTCGAGCGGGAGGATACTCGCCGGGGTCAGCGCCTTGCCTTCGTTGTGCGGCTGCACAACACGCAGCGCTGGTGCCGCGGGCGCCGTTGCAGGTGCGGTGCCGGGTGCCGTGCCACCATACGGTGCAGCTGCACGAAAAGTATAGCAAACGGCCCCTCCACCCAACGGGTAGCGACCCCCTTAGCAGCCACCCATCACGGATGTGATCCAAGCCCAGCCCCTATTGTAACAAGCGCCGGGTGCACACCGCAGGGGGTCGGGAACGGTCCCGCAGGAGCCTCTCACGGGCCTCGCAGGAGCCTCGCAGCGGTCGCGTGCGGCTCTCGCAGCGGGCGGCAGGCGAGGGTTTGGCACACCCCCTTTTGGGAGTCGATCCCAGTTCGGCGATAATCGGGTATGCGCTCTTGCAGCACCCGAAACCCTGCCGTCTTACTTTTTGCAACCGGCTGCACGGCGTGCCCTCGCCGACCATGCCGGTGTCGATCATGTCTCGTATCTTGATCACGGGCGCCAACGGATGGATCGGGCAGGCCCTGGGCAGTGCGCTCGCCGCGCAGGGCGACACCGTCTGGGGATTGACGCGCCGTCGGGGCACGGTGCCGGAAGGTGTGGCGGAATGGCTGCACGCCGCTCCTGATTTCGCGGGGCTTGCCCAGAGCTGGCCCGCCGAACGCGAATTTGATGTCCTCTTGCATCTGGCCGCGCGCGTGCACTCTCAGACGCGTGACGAGGGAGACCTCGATGCATCCTACATGGCCACCAACGCCACGGCGACGCTGCGTCTGGCGGAGTTGGCGCGTGAGCGCGGTGTCGGGCGCTTCGTCTTCCTATCTTCGATCAAGGCCCTGGGCGAGAAAGACAGCGGACATCCCTGGCGCGAGGATGAGCGAGCCCGTCCAGAGGACGCCTACGGACGCAGCAAACGGCGCGCGGAGGAAGATCTCGCGAACCTGAGCGGCATCGAGACCGTGGTCTTACGCCCGCCGCTCGTCTACGGGCCGGGTGTGAAAGCGAATTTTGCGCGACTCTTGGGCGCGCTCCAGCGGGGATGGCCACTGCCCCTTGGGCGGGTCAAGGCGGTCCGCAGTCTCATCTATATCGATAATCTGGTCGATGCGCTTTGCACCTGCGCCAAGGACGCGCGCGCGGCGGGTCGCCTCTTCCACGTCGCCGACGCGGACCCGCTGCCGGTCGTCGACCTGTTGCAGCGCCTGGGCATACTCCTCGAGCGCCCCGCGCGGCTCCTTCCCGTGCCAGTCGGACTGCTGCGCGCGGCCGGCAGCCTTCTGGGTCGCGGCGCGGAAGTCGCGCGCCTGACCGATACCCTCAGGCTCGACACGGGTCTCGTCGAGCGCACGCTGGGCTGGCGGCCACCGCTGTCCACCGACGAGGGGCTGGCGAGAACTGTCTCCTGGTATCGCACCACATGCTAAATCCCTTCGACAGTCTGTCACCCGCGGCCGGCTTGGCCCTCTATGGCCTTGGGCTCACCACGCTTGCCGCGGTGATCTGTGGCCTGAGCCTGGCGCTCCTTCTCCAGACGGGCTGGGCCTCGCGACTCGCGCTCGACCACCCGAACGCGCGCTCCTTGCATGAGGAGGTCGTGCCACGGTGCGGCGGCTGGGGAATTCTCGGAACGCTGCTCGTCATCCTTGCCGCCACGTCGCCCAGCCTGTGGCGTCTCATCGCTGCGCTCTGCGTCCTGGTCGTGGTGTCATTCCTGGACGATCGGCAGGGCATGCCGATTCTGCTGCGCTTTGGCGCCCAGGTTCTCGCGCTGCTGGTGGTTCTGTCGGGTTATCCACAGACTCTGCCCTGGTGGGTCCTCGCGGTGAGTGCGCTGGCGTGGCTTTGGGGCACGAACCTCTATAATTTCATGGATGGCGCCGACATGATGGCCGGAACCATGACGGTCACGGGATTTGCCGCCTATGCTGCCGCAAGCGCCACAGACAACGTCAGCCTGACCACGGTGTGCCTGGTCGCCTCCGGTTCAGCGCTTGGCTTTCTCTGGTTCAACCGTCCGCCCGCACGCCTGTTTCTCGGTGATGTCGGCTCGATCCCCCTCGGATTCTTGGCAGGCGCCATGGGATTCTGGGGATGGCGGGATGGCCGCTGGCCGTACTGGTTCCCCTTCCTCGTGTTCTCGCCGTTCGTGGCGGACGCGACGGTCACCCTCCTGCGGCGCCTCTTGCGCCGCGAGAAAATCTGGCAAGCGCATCGCGAGCACTACTATCAGCGCCTGATCCAGTCGGGCTTCAGTCATGCCCGAACGACAGGGATCTGGGCGGGGGCAATGCTGCTCGCCGCACTGCTTGGCCTGCTATTGTTGCGCTCCACACCCCTCTGGCAGGGCATCGGGATCGCCGCCTGGTGCGTGGCGCTCGCGCTGGTGGGCGCAGGGATCGACCTGCGCTGGATGCGCCAGGCCAACGCGGGATCCCAGTCGGGGTCGCAATCTGAGGACGAAGCATGAGTCGCAACAAGGGAGAATGGCTGCAACTGGCCGCGTTTGTGTTCGATCTGGCCGCAGTCGTCGTCGCCTGGGGCACGGGCTACCTGCTGCGCTTCGAATTCAGTGTGCCTGCGCCATTTGCGCAGACCGGAGTATCCATCCTCCTCTTCGTCTTGCCGGTCTATGGGGCGATGTTCTGGACTTTCGGCCTGTACCGGGGGCTGTGGCTGTTTGCGAGCCTTCCTGACCTCATCCGCATCGTCAAGGCGATCGCTGCAGGCTCGGCGCTCACCCTCGCCCTCGTCATCATCATCCGGCCCGTGCCGAGCGTGCCGCGCACGGTGCTCTTCTTCACGCCGGTGGTGCTGCTCCTCATCATGGGCGGCGCGCGTGCGGCCTATCGCGCGACCAAGGAGTTCTACCACTACGGGGGGCTGCTCGCGCAGGGCAAGCCGGTCCTCATCGTCGGGGCCGGCGGGGCTGCGGCACTGCTCGCCCGGGAACTGGCGCGCTCTCACGAGTGGCGCCTGGTCGGCTTCGTCGATGACGACGAGGTCAAACAGGGCCGCGATCTCAACGGCATCCAGATCTTCGGGCCGATTGCGCAGCTGCCGCGCCTGGCCCGGGAGCTGAAGGCGGAGCACGTCATCGTCGCCATCCCCTCGGCTCCCATCGAGCGCCAGAAGGAGGTGTTCGCGCTGTGCATCCGCAACCAGATCAAGGCCATGGTCCTGCCCGCCCTGACCGGGCTCGACGAGGGCAAACCCTTTCTTTCGAGGATCCGCAGCATCGACCTGGAGGATCTGCTGCGTCGCGACGCCGTCACGATCGACACGCCGCACGTGGAGGCGCTCCTGCGACGCGAGGTCGTCATGGTGACGGGCGCAGGCGGCTCGATCGGCTCGGAACTGTGCCGTCAGATCGCCGCCTTCGAGCCGGCCCTCCTGCTTGCCTTCGAGCTGTCTGAGTTTGCGCTCTATCAGCTCACCGAGGAATTCCGCGAACATCATCCCAAGATCGTCCTCGTGGCACTCGCCGGTGACGTCAAGGACGCGGTGCTGCTCGACGATGTCATGCGCCGCTATGCGCCTTCGGTGGTGTTCCACGCCGCAGCCTACAAGCACGTGCCTCTCATGGAGGAGCACAACGCCTGGCAGGCGATCCGCAACAACGTGCTCGGGACCTACCGCCTCGCAGAAGTGGCGGTTCAGCATCGCGTGCGGCGCTTTGTGCTGATCTCCACCGACAAGGCGGTCAATCCCACCAACGTCATGGGAGCGAGCAAGCGGCTGGCCGAGATGGTCTGCCAGGCGCTGCAGCAGGGCACCGGGGAGACCGTCTTCGAGACCGTGCGCTTTGGCAACGTGCTGGGTAGCGATGGCAGCGTGGTGCCCAAGTTCCAGGAGCAGATTGCACGCGGCGGACCCGTGACCGTGACCCATCCTGAGGTGACGCGCTACTTCATGACCATTCCCGAAGCAGCCCAACTGGTCCTGCAGGCATCCTCGATGGGCAGTGGCGGGGAAATCTTCATGCTCGACATGGGTAAGCCGGTCAAGATCGTGGATCTCGCGCAGGATCTGATCCGGCTCTACGGTTTTCGTGACGACCAGATCAAGATCGTCTTCACGGGTTTGAGGCCGGGCGAGAAACTCTACGAAGAGCTGCTCGCCGACGATGAAACGACGCGCCCCACCCCGCACCGCAAGCTGCGCATTGCGCGCGCCCGCGAGGTGGAGCGTGACTGGCTGTCCGATTTCCTGCCCTGGCTGCTGCAGGAGGCCATCGTCCCGGACGATGCGGTACGCCGTGACTTGCACCACTGGGTGCCCGAATACGACACGGCACCGCCCGCGGCGCTCGAGACCGAGGCGGCCCCGCCGCCGGGCCTTCTGCCAGCCGCTCACCAGTCCGCTTCAAGCACTTAGTGCGATGTCCACGGCGTCGAGAATCGGATCAAACGCGAGCACATCCATGCAACCGGCGCGCGGGCACTGACCCGCCCCGGTCCCGAAACTGCGACCACAGCGCAACACCCAGGGGACCTCGCGGCGAAAGAGGACGTGCTGATCGCGACACGGGTAGGCCGGATCGGTGACCGTCCAGAAGAGCGCATCCTTCCAGAATTCGCCGGGGCCGTGCACCACCGCGGATCCCGGACCGAACAGCGCAACCGTCGGCACGCCGACGATGCGCGCCAAGTGTGCAATACCCGTGTCCGGGCAGACCAGGAGTCTTGATCCAGCCAGCAGCTTCCAGAGCGCTGCAAGATCGAGGCTGCCGATGCAGTCGATCTCGCCTTCCTCGACGCCGATCGCCTTGAGTAACTCAGTCTCGCCGGCTCCGCCGCTCCAGACGATCACAAAGCCGCGGCGCCCGAGGGTATCCGCCAGCGCCCGCCAGCGCTCGGCACGCCAGAATTTCAGGGGCGTGCTGGCACCCACGTGCAGCACCGCATAGGGTGGCTTCGGAGGGTCAAAGTGCGGCGCCGGCGGGGCGGGCCATTCACCCTTTCTGAACTGCGGAATCGCCGGCAGATGCGTCAGTGCCGCGGCCATGTCGGCCCAGGCGGTGGGTGTCGCCGGATAGTCGATGGCCTCGTCGATCATCCAGTTTTTCCAGGCGGGCCGGTCTTTGGCAAAGCCTACGATCCAGCCGGAACGCGCCGCGCGCGCGAGCCATGCATAGCGATTATCGTCAGGAACGAAGGCGAGATCATAGGGCCCGGAGGCGAGCACCTGCCACTGGCTGCTGGCATCGCGGCGCTCAAAGGGCAGCGGCACGACCCCGTAGGGCCGGTCTGCAAACAGCGCCGCATAGCGGGGGCGAACCAGCACGACGCGCTCGGCCTTGGGATAGCGCAGCGCAAGTGCCTTGAGCAGCGGGGCCAGCAGGATCGTGTCGCCCAAGAGCAGCTGATGGGCGACCAGGATGCGGCGCACCTGGTCCGGGCGGCGCCGACGCCAAAGGAGGGCACGGACCAGTTTTGCAGCGCGCACGGCAAGGCGGCTCATGACGCTCCCCTCTCCTGCCTAAGCGCGCTTGCGCAGCCACAGACTGCCACCGCTGTTCTTCTGGAACAGCGGACAGGATTTCTGGATCTCCTCGGCGCACGTCCTGGCAAAGAAGTCATTGAAGAATACGACCTCGAAACTGCGGTTATACATCAGGTAGGCGCGCAGGATGTAAAGCTCGTTCCAGGAGCGGTTGTCACCGAGAACCCACGCGGCGGGATATTCGAAGCCGTCGAAGATGTCATGAAAATGGATCAAGACGCCGGGTCTTAGGCGCGGCAGCACCTCGAAGAGCTCGAACACGACATCGCTGCCGGTCTTGGCGACATGAGTCGAGTCGATGAAGAGGACGTCGCCGGCTTCAAGCTGATCGAAGAGGGCCGGCTCGACCTCCTGGATGGGCACGGCGAGCACCCTCGAGCGGGCGCGCTCGGCGGGGCTTAGAAAGCGCTCGAGAAGCGCCGGGTGGGGTTCGATGAAGGTTGTCTCGACCGTCCCGCCAAGAAAGCGCTCAATCGTGTCAAGACTGCATGCCGAGGAGTATCCCGAGCCGACCTCGATCAAGCGGCGCGGCCGGAAGTGCCTGAGGATGGCATAGAGCATGATGCCATCGCCATAGCCAAAGGCATCGTTGTCGAACCCATAGCGCAGTCCCGCCTTGGGGACGGGTCCGAAGGGGAGCTCGCGCAGGAGCGGCTGGATCTCATCCCAGAAGGCCAGGTGCCGCGCCCGGTCGATCTCGATACCCTCGATCGGCGCTCCCGCAGCCCTCTTGCTCCTGGCAAGATGCCGCGCGGCCTCATGCACATCGACGATGGGCGAATAGAAGTGCCCCGGGCGGACAAACAGACCTCCCCTTAACGCGCGGGCAAGGGGTCGGGCGATGGGTCGAAGGACGGATCGGAGCCGGTCGGAGAGGTGCATAATGCATCAGGGTTCAGATTACGGGTTGGCAAGCCTGCGTCACGTACGGTCAAGGGTCGCGGCAGAAGGCGGCTCAGTCGCGTCGCGTGGCACCGCACCGGCACAAGCCGGTGGCATGCGCCGGTGCGGTGAGCCGCGGTAGTGCGTCGCAGTCGGCGTCGCAGTNNGTCGGCGTCGCAGTCGGCGTCGCGGTATTGCGTCGCGGAAATGAGCCGCCGTACTGAGCAGATCAACTGCTGCATTTTGCGACGACTGCGATGGTACAGCATGCACGGCGTGTCTCCGTCGGCACGGGCAGCCGGTTGGGCACTGTGGAGACTCACTAGATGGCGACCTACGCGATTGGCGATCTCCAGGGCTGTGCCGACGCCCTGGATCGCCTGCTTGATGCGCTGTGCTTCGATGCCGGGGCCGACCGGCTCTGGCTGGTGGGTGACCTGGTCAATCGCGGGCCGGCCTCGCTACGCACACTGCGTCGGATCAGATCCCTCGGGACCGCCGCGCGGGTCGTGCTTGGCAATCACGATCTGCACCTCCTCGCTCTCGCCTGCGGCGTGCGGCGTCCGAGCCACGCCGACACCCTGGACGAGATCCTCGCGGCCCCCGACGCCGAGGAGCTCATCGATTGGCTGCGGCATCAGCCGCTCGTCCATGCCGAGACCCTGGGCTCCGAGGAGTTTCTGATGGTCCATGCGGGCCTGCCGCCTCAGTGGTCAGCGCAGATCGCCCGTCTGCGTGCGGCCGAGGTCGAGGCCGCGCTGGCCAGTGCAGACTGGCAGGACTTTGTCGCGGACCTGTATGGCGACCAGCCGGCACGCTGGGAGCCGGGCCTCGCGGGCCACGAGCGGTTGCGCCTGATCGTCAACTACTGCACGCGGATGCGCTTTTGCAAACCCGATGGAACCCTTGATCTGGATAGCAAGGAGGGTGTGGACCGGGTGCCCGCCGGATTTGCACCCTGGTTCGACCTGCCTGAGCGCGCGGCGAGCGCGACGACGATAGTGTTCGGCCACTGGTCAACGCTGGGACTGCTGTGCCGCGGGAACCTGCTGGGCCTGGACACCGGTTGCGTCTGGGGAGGCGCCCTTACAGCAGTTCGCCTTGATAATCGGTCTCTGTACCAGGTGGCGTGCCCGCAGTATCGAGCCCCAGGCTAAGCGAAATCGCCTGGCGTGCCGCGCGGGCGACCTCGTGTCGGGTCCTGCCGCGCGTGTCGATGGGTGGAAGCAGCGTCGCGCGGGCGATGAGCGAGCCGGCGCGCAGAATCATGAAGAGCGATTCGATCAAGCTCATCTCGCCGATGTAGGCGGCGTCCCGGGCCCGCTCGCCGTTGGGCCTCTCGTAGCGGACCGCGACCGGCTGGACCGGCACACCCGCCTCGATCGCCGCCTGGATGAGATTCGCGTGAAACGGCAACAGCACGCTGCCATCCGAGGTCGTCCCCTCCGGGAACACGCCGACGCACGCCCCCTTGCGCAGCAGGTCGGCCAGTTGCTGGTTCGCCTGATGCACGGCGTGGCGCCGGCCGCGCTCGATGAAGACCGTCCCGGTCCGGTCGCACAGATAGCCGATCACGGGCCAGGAACGGATTTCGGACTTGGCAACAAAGCGCGTCGCGTGGATCGCGTGCACCACGTAGACGTCGATCCAGGAGATGTGGTTCAGGACCAGCATCCTGCCGTGGCCGAGGCCCTCGAGCTGCCCGCTTACGGCAAGACGCATCCCGCAGATGCGCAACACCACCTGCGACCACCAGCGAATCAAGCGGGCCCGGGTCTCGGAGCGGGCGAACGGGAAATAGCTGGCGATGATGGCCGTGCCGAGGGCGACGTGCAGGATGAGCCGTGTGAACGCCCAGCCCACTCCCAGAGGCGACCTCATCAGCCTTGACTCAGCCGTGCCGGGATGAGACCAGCGACTCGTAGGTGATATGACCGGCCACCACCGTCATGGCGACGCGACCGGGCAGTTCATAGCCCAGAAAGGGCGTGTTATGGCCCTGGCTCTTCAGGACACGAGGCTCGACCTTCCAGTACGCTTCAGCGTCGAAGATACACAGGTCGGCAGGCTCGCCCAGGGCCAGCGTACCGCATTCCCGGCCGATGATCGCGGCGGGCCCCGAGGTAACGAGGGCGAGCGCCGCCAAAAGCCCGATGTCTTCCTCACGGGCCCATTTCAAGGTCAAGGACAGCAACAGTTCCAGCCCGGTTGACCCGGGTTCGGCCTCGCCGAAGGGCAGTTGCTTCGCATCGTCGTCGACCGGTGCATGATCCGAGCAGATCGCATCCACCGTGCCGTCAGCCAGTGCCTGGCGAATCGCCGCACGGTCCTGCTGGCCGCGCAAAGGGGGATCAAGCCGGCATTGCGCATCGAAGTAGCCGACGTCCATGTCGGTCAGGTGGATATAGTGTGCACCCACATCGGCTGTGACCGGCAGACCCTCGCGCCGGGCCGCCCGAACCATGTCGAGTCCGGCCGCAGAGCCGATGCGGCACAGGTGCACGCGCGCCTGGGTCACGCGCACGATCTCAAAGAGCGTATGCAGCGCCACGGTCTCGGCGATCACCGGGATTCCGGGAAGTCCGAGACGCGTCGCCACGGCACCGCTTGCCGCCACACCGCTGCGGCCAAGAAAGGCATCCTGGGGACGCAGCCACACGGTGTAGCCAAAGGTCCTCGCATACTCCAGCGCGTGCAAGAGGACGTTGGTGTCGGTGATCGGCACGTTGGCCTGCGAGAAGCCGATGCAGCCGGCTTCGGTCAGTTCGGCCATCTCCGTCAAGGTCTCGCCCTTCAAGCCGAGTGTCAGTGCGCCGAGCGGGTAGACATGCGCCTGGCTGAGCGAGCGGGCCCGATGCTTCAACATCTGCACGAGGCCTGGCTCGTCTAGGACCGGATCAGTGTCGGGCGGACAGACCAGCGATGTCACGCCCCCGGCCATCGCAGCGCGCATCTCCGACTCGAGGGTCGCCTTGTACTCAAGCCCCGGCTCCCGCAGGCGCGCGGCGAGGTCGACCAAGCCTGGGATCACCAAGAGCCCGCGGGCGTCGATGGTGCGGTTCGCCGTGAAGCCCTCAGGCGGGCTGCCAAGACCGACGATCCTTCCGGCCGCTATGAACACGTCCAGCACGGCGTCCAAGCCCTGACTGGGATCGAGCACGCGGCCGTTCTGAATGGAAAGCTTCATCAGTTCCCCGCCAGGATGCTCATCACCGCCATGCGGATGGCGATGCCGAAGGTGACCTGGGGCAGGATGACACTCTGCTGTCCGTCGGCGACCGCGGAATCGATCTCGATGCCGCGGTTCATGGGCCCAGGGTGCATCACGATCGCGTCGGGCTTGGCGAGCGCGAGTTTTTCCGGGGTCAGTCCATAGCTCCGAAAGAACTCCTGAGCCGAGGGTAGGAGCGCTCCCTTCATGCGCTCATTCTGCAGCCGCAGCATCATGATGACATCGACTCCTTTGAGACCTGCGCTCATCTCGTGGAACACGCGCACCCCCATCTGCTCGATGCCGCCGGGCAAGAGCGTGCGCGGCCCGATCACCCGGATCTCGGGAACACCCAGGATCTGCAAGGCATGGATGTCTGAGCGGGCCACGCGCGAGTGCAGGATATCGCCGACGATCGCCACCGTCAGATTCGTGAAGTCCCGCTTGTAGTGGCGGATCGTATAGGCGTCGAGCAGCCCCTGGGTCGGGTGTGCGTGGCGCCCGTCGCCCGCATTGATGACATGGACCTCCGGACCATGCAGACGGTCGACGTGTTTTGCAATCAGGTAGGGCGCGCCGCTTTGCGCATGGCGGACCACGAACATGTCGGCATGCATCGCAGCCAGGTTGTCGATGGTATCGAGCAGCGATTCGCCCTTGCTCGTCGAGGACACCCCGATGTTCAGGTTGATGACATCGGCCGACAGGCGCGTCGCGGCGATCTCGAAGGTCGTACGGGTACGCGTCGAGTTCTCAAAAAAGAGGTTGAAGACGCTCTTGCCACGCAGGAGCGGCACCTTCTTCACGTCGCGATCGGAGACCCCCACAAAACGCTGCGCGGTATCGAGGATGTGCCGCACGATCGACGCGTTCAGCCCGTCCAGGGACAGCAGGTGCTGCAGTTCGCCATGCTTGTTCAGTTGCGGGTTATGCATTGCGGTGCCGGGGCCCGGGGTTCAAGAGGATGGGTGGGTTCGCCTCGAGGGCTCGACCGTGAAGGCAAAGGGCTCGCCGGCGCCCGCGCCCGGCGCCCGCGTCAGGACCAGCCCCTGTTCAGGCGGGAGCGTGAGGCGCGCGCCGGCAAAGCGCGCCGCGATCGGCAGCTGCCGGCCCTGCCGGTCGACCAGGGCGGCCAGTTCGATGCGCGCGGGCCGCCCGTAGTCGAAGAGCACGTTCATCGCACCGCGAATCGTGCGCCCGGTATAGAGGACATCGTCGACCAGGAGGATGCTGGCACCGGCCACTTCAAAACCAATCGAGGTCGGCTTGACCTCGGCGTGCAGGCCGATCTCATCGTAGTCGTCGCGGTAGAAGGAAATGTCGATCTCGCCAATCGGACCCGGCCACGCGAGGTCGCGCTGCAGGCGTTCGGCAATCCAGACCCCGCCGCTGTGAATTCCCACGAGCCGGTAGTGGCCAAGGTTCGCATCCCGCAGCTGGGCAAGGAGGGTCGCGTAGGCGCTCTCGGCGTCAGGCAGGCTTGGCATCACGGGCCTCGAAATAGCTTTGCAGGATGATCTGGGCGGCGAGATCATCGATCCCGGCGGACGCCTTCAGCCGCCCGGCGCGCCGCAGGTCGCGGCGCAGTGTTTCGGCCTCAACGGAACTGAAGCGCTCGTCGACGCGCTCGATGGGCAGGCCGAAGCGGCCCTGGAGCTGATTGGCAAAGCGTTCGCAGCGGCGGGTCATGAGGTGCGTGCTACCGTCAGAGGCCCGCGCGATACCCACCACGAGGCGCTCCGGCTGCCACGTCTGGACCAGCGCCGCAATACGCTCCAGCCGTTCGGTGGCGGAAGTCGGGGTCAGAATGGTGAGCGCCCGGGCCTCGCGCGTCAGGCTGTTACCTATCGCCACGCCAATCCGCTTCTCGCCAAAGTCGAAAGCCAGCAGGGTCTCCGGCGTCACGCGTGCCCAACCTGATCGGAGAGCATCATGGGATCGATGCCAAGCAGGTGCATCGCCGCACCGAGCTTGTCTTTGTAGGGCACGTCAAAGACGATCGCGAGATCGGCGGGCACGGTCAGCCAGGCGTTCAAGCTGAGTTCCTGTTCGAGCTGGCCTTCTCCCCAGGCGGAATGACCGAGCGTGACCACCATCTTGGGGGGGCCTTCGCCGCCGGCGACCGCCTCCAGCACGTCTTTCGACATCGTCAACGCCAGGCCCTCGCGCACCAGCAGGGTCGAGTCGTATTCGGCATCTATCTGATTATGCAGGACAAAGCCGCGATTCGTGTCGACCGGGCCGCCATAGAGTACTGGCGTCGCACCCAGACCCTCGGAGGCGAGCGTCAGATCGACCCGCTCGAAGAGGTTTTGCAGCGTCAACTCGGTGGGCTTGTTGATGACGAGCCCAAGGGCACCGCCCGGACCATGTTCACACAGGTAGACGACCGTTCCGGAGAAGCTCGGGTCGGTCATGCTCGGCATGGCAATGAGGAAGTGGTTGGCGAGGCTAAAAGCCCCCGCGGGTTCGCTGGACGAACTGCGGTCCGGTGGTACGGCTTTGGACATGCGATCATTGTAATCGTGCGGCCCGCTTGGCACAATCGCGCGGGCGTGAAGCGACCTGTGCACGCGCTCCGTGCCGCGCGCGGAGCGAGCACGACCCGCTTAACGGATGCAAGACCGGTGACCTGCAAGATTCGTTGGGGCTCCTGCGAAGGGCGGGTCGCGCCATCCTGGAGTCGAGGTCAGTGCCCTGCGACCTTGCCGGCTGGCCCCACGCCGGAATTTCCATCCCGGAATTTCCAACCCGGAATGCCCAACCTGGATTCCTCAACCCGGATTCATCCATGCCCCAACTACCCAGCGCTCTCGTCTGGTTCCGGCGCGATCTGCGCATTGAAGACCACGCGGCGCTCGCTGCAGCGCTCGCCGCAAGTCCCTGCGTGTGGTGCGTGTTCGTTTTCGACAGCGAGATTCTGGATCCCCTTCGGGGCGATGCGCCGGCAGCGGATCGGCGCGTCGAATTCATCCGGGACAGCGTGAGCGAACTCGATCGGGCACTGCGCGCGGCGGGCGGAGTGCTCCTGGTGCGGCATGGGCCGGCCCGCAAGATCTTGCCGGAGCTTGCCCGGGCGCTGGGAGTCGCGGCAGTTTTCTGCAATCACGACTACGAGCCCCTGGCCATCGAGCGCGACCGCGCGGTCAGCGAGGCGCTTCGGGACGAGGGGCGGCAGTGGTTCAGCTGCAAGGATCAGGTGATTTTCGAGAAAGACGAGGTCCTGAGCGGGGCGGGTCGCTTTTTCTCGGTCTTTACGCCCTACAAACGGGCCTGGTTAAAGCGCCTGACCGAGGAGGATGTGGCCGCGCGGCCCACGTCACCCCGGCTGGCACGGCTCGCCGCGGCGCCCGCAGAACTCGTCCTGCCGCTGCCCTCGATGCTCGAACTGGGCTTTGCTCCATCGGCGGACTCGGTGGCACGATTTGCTCCAGGAATGTCCGGCGCAGAGCAGCTGCTCGGGGATTTCCTGGGGCGCATCGATCACTACCGCGAGCGCCGCGACTTTCCTGGCAAGAAAGGGCCCTCCTACCTTTCGGTTCACCTGCGTTTTGGCACGATATCGATCCGCGCACTGGTGCGCGCGGCCCTTGCGCGCCTTCACGAAGGCAGCAACCCCGGTGCCGAGACCTGGCTGTCGGAGCTCATCTGGCGCGATTTCTATGCCCAGATCCTGTATCACCGGCCCGACGTCACGCGCTCGGCCTTCAAGCCCGAGTATGACGCGATCGCGTGGGAAAGAGGTCCCAGGGCCGATGCACTCTTTCTGGCCTGGTGTCGAGGGGCGACGGGCTACCCGCTGGTCGACGCGGCGATGCACCAGATCAACCAGACCGGCTACATGCACAACCGCCTGAGGATGGTGGTGGCGTCGTTTCTCGTCAAGGATCTCGGCATCGACTGGCGCTGGGGAGAGGCCTACTTCGCGCGGCACCTGATCGACTTCGATCTGGCTTCGAACAACGGCGGCTGGCAGTGGGCGGCCTCCAGCGGGTGCGACGCGCAGCCTTACTTCCGCATTTTCAATCCGACCACACAATCCGAGAAGTTCGACCCCGACGGAAAATTCATCCGACGCTATCTGCCTGCCCTCGCCCGGATCCCGGCGCCCGCCATCCACGAACCAGCTCTCATCCCAAGCGAGTTCCAGCGCCTGTATGGCTGCATGATCGGCACGGACTATCCAGAGCCCATTGTCGAGCACCGCGGTGCGCGCGAACGGACCCTGGAGCGCTATGCGATCGTAAAGGCCCGTGCCGCACCCGTCGCCCTGCCAGACGATGCAAGCTAGCCCGCGAGCGTCGAGAACAGGCCGAAGATTCCGAGGCCAAGCGCGGCGATCGCATCGCCCGCAATGAGTCCGCCTCCCCATAGGGACGTGGCACTCATGTCCTCCGGGGGTGCGCTGCCGCCAGCGGTGCGCTGCGGCCCCCGCAAGGTATTGAAGAGACTCGAGAGCACACCACCCAAGCCGAACCAGAACGAGGTGGTGAGCGGCACGAAGCCCCCGAAAGAGAAGGCATAGGGTGAGGGCAGCACGAGCGCATCGAGCAGGAAATCGAGCCCGGATCCGAGTCGGCCGGATGCGCGGAGGCGCTGGTAGGCACCGCTCGCCTTCAGAGAACGGCGCACTGCGGCGATGAGAAAACCCAGCACCATGCCGATCTCGATGGCCGTGCGCTGGAAGGGTTTGTCCTCGGTCAGGCTGCGCAGCGTGCCCACCAGTTTATAGGTCATGGCGGCACTCCATTGCTTGGGCTGGGCGGCCTCGCTGAGCTGCGTCTGGTCCAGATTCAGGACCGGATAGGCCGTCATGAACAGCTTGGCAAAGGCGACGGCAAGGATTGAGCCCATGAGGATGCCGGCCACCTGGTAGCGGAACTGGATGGTGCGGTTGGTGCCGAGCCGCCAGCCGGTGGAGCGGTCCTGCTGCATGTCACAGGCGACCCCGGTGGCCACCAGGAGGACGGACGCCGCGAGCAGCCCGATGATGGGACTTTTCAGACCCAGCGAAGCCATCAGGATGACGCTCACGACAAAGGCCGATGAAATCGGATTCTGATCGCTGACACCCACCGAGATGCCGTTGACGATCGCAAAGACAAAAACGAGGGCCACCGCGAAAGCGAGGTAGCCCACCGGCTGGCCAAGACAGGTCGTGCCCACAACAACGATGGCCACACCCCAGAACACGACCCAGGCGACGAGGCGGACCATGTTGGTCGCTTTCCATGCAGGGTCGCTGCCGGCTGCTGCCGCAGGGGTGGCCTCGGCCTCAGCCTTCTGCCAGGCGCTCCTGAAAATGACGGCGAGGTCGACAATGGCCGCCCCGAGAATCATGCCCAGGGCGATGAGAAAGGCGATCTTGCGAAACGGATCTTGCGGACCGAGCCAGCCAATCGCCCGGAAATAGGGAACGAGCGCGGTGAAGATCACGCCGGCCATGACGGCGGGCACGCCGATCCGGGCGCCCACTACGAGACCTGCTCCGAGCGTCGAGGTGGACAATCCCGTCGACCCAAGCCAGGCCCACTGCGAGCCGAGCCCCCCGGCGATGCCAAGGAGCGCGCCCGAGCCGAGCTGCCCGATCGAGCGGCGCAGGAGCCCGGGATCCGTCAGGGCGCGCAGGATGTTGGCGACCGCGAGTCCGCTCGGATAGGTGAGTTTTAGCCGATCCACGAGGATCGGGGTATAGAGCATGCCAACACCGGCACCGAACATGCCCGCGCACAGCAGGAACAGGATGAGGTAGCCCAGTGGCGGCTGGGGCAGGCCCAGCCAGACCATGGCCTGCACGATGACGCCGAGCGAGGCCATGTTGGCGACCGATGCCGCGGTCGTCTGCATGTAGTTGGCGCCGTGCTTGCCCTCGGCCCCGTAGCCAAAGGTGATCGCGGAGCCGAGAATCCCGGCCAGAACCTGCCCCCCCACAAAGAAACCCAGTGAGAAGTTCATGTAGGAGGAGGTGACGCCACCCAGAGGGCCCAGCACCAGCATGCCCACCGATAGCAAGAGTGCATGGTAGCGCCACGTCCCGATCGGGGGCAGCCAGGCCCAGCGCGGCGCTTGGGCCAGGGCCGCTTCGTTACGTGCGTCGTCTTCCAAGTGGATCTAGGCGGTGGCGCGCTTCTGGTGTCCGACAAAATGGGACAGATGCTGCAGTAGTTCCTCTTCCTGGTAGGGTTTGCCCAGGTAGACATTGACGCCGAGCTCATGCGCGAAGCTGCGATGCTTGTCCGCGGTGCGCGAAGTGATCATGATGATCGGGATGTGCTGGTAGCGTTCGTCACCCCGGATGTTGCGGGTGAGATCGAATCCATCCATCCGCGGCATCTCAATATCCACGAGCATCACGTCCGGGGTGTAGTCCTGCAGCTGCTGCAGGGCATCGACACCGTCCTTGGCGAGCACGACCTGGTAGCCTTCGCGTACCAGGAGGCGCTGCGTGACCCGGCGCACCGTGAGTGAATCATCGACGACCATGACAATCGGCAGGGTCTCAAGACCTGCGACCGGCTCGGCGCGACCGGGCGGATCGATCAGCTCGGCGACGGCGCCACCGATTTCCGGACCCGTGACCGGCGGTGCCTGCGGCCGCTCCCGAAGCGCCTGCTGCGCGAGCTGCACCGGATTGAGAATCAGGACGATATCGCCGGAGCCCAGCACCGTCGCCCCGGCAATCCCGATCATGCGGGCGAGCTGTGGCCCGATGTTCTTGACCACGACTTCCTGGTTCCCCACCACCTCGTCGACGTGCACGGCGATGCGCTCGCCCCCCGAGCGCAGGATCAGCACCGGTGAATAACGCTGGGCGATCGGCGAGCGCTCCGTCTCGCCAAGCAGCGCTGCGAGGAAGTGGAGCTTGACCGGCTGGCCGAGCCACACGATCTGGCCCTCGTTATAGGCCAGCGCGAGGGGCTGGGGTCGCAACTGCTGGACCTGCTCGACCAGCACCGAAGGCAGCGCATAGGTGCGGCCCCCGACATTGACCAGCACGACCTGGGTGACGGCCAGCGTAAGCGGCAGGTTGATCGTGAAGCGCGTGCCCCGCGCAGGCTCGCTGTCGACCGAAACCCGGCCACCGAGGCCGCCGGCCTCGGCGCGCACCACGTCCATGCCCACACCCCGACCCGCCAGTTCAGTGACTTCCGAGGCGGTCGTGAACCCCGGCTGAAAGATGAGGTCCGCAGCCCGCGCATCGGGCATCTCCTCGTCGCTGCCGATGAGACCCGCCTGCCGCCCTTTTTCCCGGATGCGCTCCAGATTCAGGCCGCCACCGTCGTCGCTGAAGACGAGGACGATCTCATTACCCTCCTGGCGCACCTCGACCAGAAGCTCGCCCGTCTCGGCCTTGCCTTTGGCCAGGCGCGCCGCACGGGTCTCCACGCCGTGGACGATGGCGTTGCGCAGAATGTGTTCAAAGGGCGCGATCATGCGCTCCAGAACGCTCCGGTCGATTTCGACCGCGCCACCCCGGATATCGAGATTGACCCGCTTGTCGAGTTCCTTCGCGGTCTGGCGCACGAGGCGGTAGAGCCGCTCGGCGATGCTGTTAAAGGGCACCATTCGTACCCGCATCAGATCCTGCTGCAAATCGCGGGTCATACGCTGCTGCGCGAGCAGATCACGGTTGGCGCCATCGAGGCTGCGCACCAGATTCTGCTGCACCGTGGCCACGTCGTTCACCGACTCGGCCATCATACGTGTGAGTTCCTGGAGTCGGGTGAAACGGTCGAACTCGAGCGGATCGAAGCGCTCGCGCTCCTTGGCCATCGACAGCTGCGATTGCATCTGGGTTTCGGCCTGGATCTCGATCTCGCGAAGCTGGCTGCGCAGGCGCCCCAGGTTCTCGGTCAGATCCGAAAGCGAGGAACGGATCTGGCCGACCTCGTTCTCGAGTCGCGAGCGCGAGATACTGACCTCACCGGCCTGATTGACGAGGCGGTCGAGTACGTCGGCGCGCACCCGCACCGCCTGGACCACCTGGGGCGCGGCGCCAGCCTGGGCGGCGGGCTGTGCGCGATGCGCCGCAAAGGCAAGGGCGGTGCCGGCAACCTGGACATCTGGCCGCGCCGCGATCGGGATGTCGCCCGCACTTGATTCAGGCTCCTCCAGCTCAACCAGGCGCCGTACCGCGCGTCGCTCCGGCTGTACCTCAACCCGGGGATGCACCAGCCCGTCGTACAGCTCGAGGGTGCGGTCATGAGCTGCGAGCAGGTCCTCGAATGCGCTACCCGGAATATCGCGCAGGTTGACCGCCCACTCGACCCGGGTTTCCATGTTGTGGACCAGTTCGCCAAGCCGCATGGCGCCCGCCATGCGCGCACTGCCCTTGACGGTGTGCAACTGGCGGAGCAGCGCCTGGGGATGGGTCAGGTCGCCCGGCGACTCCTGCCAGCGCCTGAGCGAGGACCCGATCTGGGGCAGGTACTCGCTGGCTTCCTGCAGGAAGATTTCGATCAGTTCCGGGTCGATTTCATCACGGACATGGGAGACCGCCTCAAGCGCGAGAGCCGCGGCTGAAGCCTGCGCCGCCGTGGCCTGGAGCACCTCGAGGGCCGGACTACGCGCCGGCGCGCGCGCCGGTTCCAATGCGGGTACCTGCGCCGTCGCGGGTAGGGGCGAGATCGGCTCAGACGGTGTGAGATCGGGTTGAACCTCATGAACCTCATGAACNNTCATGCACCTCATGCACCTCATGGACCTCATGGACCTGGTCCATCGGATCCGGGCGAGGGGCATCCCGATTCTCATGGGTGACGGGCGCGTCACCCGCCTCGTCCACATGTTCCGCTTCCGGCGCCTCTGGAATCAGCGCAACTGAGGTGCCCGAAACGGGTGGCAAAGAGCCGGGCTCAGGCTCAACACGCGCCGGTGTCACAAACGCCGCATCCTCGAACTCGGGCAATTCGGCCTGCCAGTCCTCTTCAGCCGCAACCGGTGCCTCGGCCTGTGCGAACCCGACGGAATCCATGGACCCCGCGCTCGGGACTCGTTCATCAGGCGGCTGTAATGGAGATTCGTGCGTCGCAATTTCGTGCAAGGTCGATTCGCGCAGAGTATCCGCATCGGCTGCAACCGAAGGCGTGCCGGAATGCGCGCCATCGTCAAGCAGGCGCGTTTCCTCATCGTCGACCGGTGCGCCAAGCAGTTCCTCGGGCCGGGGAGATGGCGCAATCTGTGTCGAAAATGGCGGAGCGGCAGAAGCCGCGTCAGATTCCCCCAGATCATCGCCATGAATGTCGGCCGCTTGGACTTCGGTCGAAATGAAATCAGGCTCGGCCAGCGCGATCACAGGCCCAGCGAACGAGGGCGCCGCAGGCTCAGTGACCTCGGGCGCAACCCCGGGCACCGGTGCCTCGGTGTGCCACTGGCGGGCCTTGATCTCATCGCGCAGGGCGAACAGGCGGGCGACACGGACCACGTCGGGCTCGGGTAGCGTCTCGGCGGCAAAACGGTGCAGCATGGCACGCAGACCCTCGACCCCATCCTGCAGGAGCGAGATCTCGGCCAGGTCGATGGTCGCGGGGGTGCGATGCAACACCTGCAGTACCGACTCGACTGCATAGGCCAGGTCGTGCACCGCGGCAAGGCCGATGGTCGCCGACGTTCCCGAGAGGGAATGCGCTGCGCGCACAGATGGCTCGGAGACCCGCCGGTTCAGTTCGTGGCGCCATTCGCCAAAATCTTGCGTCAGGGTGCGCAGCAGTTCATCGGCCTCGGCCAGATAGATGTTGTAGAGCGGGACTGACAGGGTGAGCGGCCCAATCTGCTTGAGTTCATCGGAGCGCGATGGCGCGGGCATGGCGAACGGCAGCACCGTGGCCGCAGGTTCCGGCACGACGGGCAAGGGCTCGACCTCGAAGCGGTAGTCTGCGGCGGCCTGCGCATCCGCCTCCTCGGGAGTGTGGGGTGGTACCGATGCGGGCGGCAGCGCCCCCTGTGCCACGGGTCCAGGGATTGCCACGTTGGGGGGCTGGGCAGGGGCGGCCACGAGTGGCTCGAAGTTCAGGCTGCCCGCTTCCTCATCAACCGGCAGGTCGCTGTCGATGTCCTCCCGCAAGACTTCGGTCGAGGTGAAGGCGTCCGACTCGTCGGCTTCCGGCTGGCGGGATGGCGGGCTCAATGGTGCCGCACGCGCCAGAGGTTTCTCCTCGGGGGTGTGTCCGGGGCTTGGCTGGTTGACTGGGCTTGGCGGATTCAAGGAGGCCGCTCTGGCGAGCCCCACGGCAGGAAGCGGTTCCGGCACCGGGATCGGGGTGGCTGCCGGCGGCGCTGTAACGGGCTGGGGAGCGAACGGATCCACCGGTGGCGGGCGTTCCGCGTTGACCCGGCCAGCGAGCACCTCGGTGGCCATGTAGTCCTCGGTGGCGATCTCCATGGCGGGAGCGATCGGCATCGGACTTTCCAGCTTTTCCAGCGCGGCGGGGGCGGGCTCGCTCTGCTGCGGTGGCGCGGCTTCCTCGGGCGGCCCCACATGCGAGATCCCGAGGTGGCTGCCGATCTGGCTCGAAATCTGGGCCGGGTCAGGGGTCGAAAGCGCGCGGTTGCGCGCAAGACTGGAGGCCAACACCTCGGTCTCCATGTAGTCCTCGCTGGCGATCTCCATCGGGCGCAGGGGCGCCACAACCTCGGTCTCCTCGCCCGAGAAGGACTCGGCCGCCCGGATCGCCGGTTGTGCGGGCGCAGACACCGCCGGCCCGCTTACATCCGGTGGGGGAGGACTCGGCGGAGGCTCATCCAGGGATCGTCCGGAGCGCACCGCTTCAGCCGCGACGATGAGCGCATTGGGCAGCCGGTGTGAGACGCCGAGTTCCGAGAGATCGGTCACCCAACCGTCGAGTTCGTCATTGGCCCGCTTGAGCAGCGTGATGAGGTCCGGGGTGGCAGCCATCCCTTCGGCAAGCCAGTGATTCATGGTCTGCTCGATCGCCCAGGCGGCCTCACCGAATGCCATGAGACCGACCATCCGACCGCTTCCCTTTAACGTGTGGTAGGCGCGCCGGATCACGGTCAACTGCTCGCGATCGCTCGGATGGGCGCCCAACTGGACCAGCGCATGCCGCGCGGTGTCGAGGACCTCGACCGCCTCCGTCAGGAAGATCTCGAGCAGTTCCGCATCGATGGACGTTCCCGATTCCGGGACCGGGGCCGTGACCTCTGGAATCGGCGCGGTCGCCGACTGCTCCCACGCCTCGCCGAAGCGATGCGTCTGGTCGGTGAGATCAAAGACGGAGGCCGTCAGGTCCGCGGTGGCGCCAGGACTGCTGTCGTGCAGCACCTTCAGGGCCTGCGCCGCCCGATCCTTAAGGGATGCATCGTCGACCAGAAGCGCATCCTGCTGCACGCGGTGCAAGGCCTCCTTGAGATTGGCCCGCGCCTCATGATCGGCGGGATTTGCGCGCAGCGTCTCGGCAAGCTGCGCAACCAGATCGCCCTGTCGGGCGATCTCCTGTTCGACGCTGGAGGCTACCGGTTGACCGGCCTCAGGCCCGGAGGGAGGGGAAACTCCACCCGGGCCGGGGGGCTCCGGGTCCGAATCGGGTTCCTCCTCGGCCGCTTTCTTTTGCGCTGGGCCGCGTGCCAGATCGGCGCTAAATGCACCGGTTTCCGAATCGAACCGGAACACAGTGCCCACGTCGGCACGATGCTGCAGGTTCTCGATGTAAAAGCCGACCGCCCCGAGCGATTCGGCAACGCGACCGAATTCGGCCGCGTCAGGCACATAACTCGGCTCGCCAAAGCGTGTGATGGCCTCGCGCCCCTTTTCGATGGCGAGACCGGCCTGCTCGTGACCCAGCACCGACAGGGCGCCGCCAATCTGGCCCAGCAGTTTCTCGGCCTGCGGCAGCTCGGCACGCTGCGCGGGGTCCCGGAAAAAGGCATCGAGCGTCTTCTCGATGGTGCGCAGGTTCGCCTGCATCTCCGAGATGAAACTGGCCATCGTCAGGCGCTCTTGGGCCTGGCGCGAGATCTCGTCGAGCCAGGGCACGTCCTCCGACTCGACCGAGGCGCCGATCGCCGATGCCTCCACGCGCGCCACCACGGCCTCGGCGCGAGCGTCGAAGGCCTCGTCGAGCGAGCGCGCCTGCTCAAGGGCGCTCTCAAGAAATAGCAGCGCGGTGGCAACGTCGAGGCCGACGGCCTCGGTCGGCTTGCGCGGATCGAAGGATAACTCGGTGGCGAGACTGGCGACCACCTGGGCCAGATGCGCCAACCCCGGACGCCCCAGTGAGCCCGCGGCCGCAAGGAGGGCGCTCGCATCGCGCGCGAAGCCGCCGATCTGCGACACGTCGCCGCCGACCACCTGACTCCAGGCCGTCTTGGCACTGGCCAGGGCGTCCTTGGCGCTGCGCAGCGCCCCGAAGTTGATCCGACCGTAACGCTCGGTCTCAAAATCGGTGGGTAGCGAGTGGTCAAGCGAGTAGACGGATTTGACCTCCTTGATATGTTCGGAGACCGCGTCGGAGCGCGCGACAAAAAAGAGCGTGTCGCGCAGGAGCCTCTCAGCAACCGTACCCGAACCGTCCAGAAGCCGCCGGATCTGCAGGTTGATGCGGGCACACAGGCGCTTGACGTTCAGATCGGTCGGGACCGCGTTTGCGCTCAGGGCTTCGAAGAAGGCGCGCGTGACCCACCAGAACGCGCGTTGCTGGCCCTGCTTTGGCGCCGACTCGATGATGCTCACCGCCGCTGACATCTCGGCGGCGGCCTCGCGATTCTTGTCATCGCGCAGATATTGCAGAAGACCCTTTTCGAAGCGGGAGCGCTGTACGGCGATCTCCCCCGGCGAGAGGGGCCGGCCGGCTCCACTGGAGGCGCGCGGCGGCCGGACGGACAGGTCAGGATAGAAAAGATCGGCGGGGTGGATGCGCTCGGCGTGGCGCAGCGCGAGCAGCGCCCGGTAACTCGGAAACAGCCGTACCGGCTGGTGGGGAGCGCCGGCGAGAAGCTCCTCGAGGTACTCGGTCACCGAGCGGTATGCAGCGCCGACGGTCTCGACGGCCTCCGGGGTGCAGGCCCCGGGCGAGGCCTCAAAACCCTCGAGCAGGCTCTCGACCTCTTCGGTGACGAGGGAGACACCCTCGAGATCGACGATCTGCAGCGCCCCGTGAGCCTGATGCAGGTTGGACTTGGCGAGCTTTAGCGGCGTCGGATCATCAGTGTTCTGGGCGAAGGTCTTCAACGACTCGAGCGAGCGCTCCAGCGCATCACGGAGTTCCGACATGACCCAGGACAGCGGCCCCGTATCGACCCGTTCCCAGCTGGGAAACTCGGTGGCGGCTGACTCGTTGGGGGTTTCGCTGACGTTCATGGAGGGCCGATCGCTATGGGTCCTGCGCTATGGGCTCTGCGCCGCGGGTCCGGTTTACGACACCTTGAACCGGGCGACTGAACTCTTCAGTTCCTGCGCGAGAGCAGAGAGCTGGGAGATCGAGTCCGCGGTCTTCTGGGTTCCGAGCGAGGTTTCCTCGTTCACCGTCAGGATGTGCTGGATGCTCTGCGCAACCCCACCGGCGGAGCGCGCCTGCACCGACGTGTTCTGGGAGATCTGCTCAATCAGCTCGGCAAGCTGCCTCGAGACCCGCCCGATGTTGGAGAGCGCCTGGCCGGCGGCATCGGACAGTTTTGCCCCTTCAACCACACCCTGGGTCGATTTCTCCATGGCCGCAACCGCGTCCTGCGTATCCGTCTGAATGGTTCGGACGAGGGCCCCGATCTGCTTGGTCGCCTCGGCAGAACGTTCAGCCAGGCGCTGCACTTCCTCGGCAACCACCGAGAAACCGCGGCCCGCCTCACCGGCCGAGGCGGCCTGGATGGCGGCGTTGAGCGCGAGCACGTTGGTCTGCTCGGTAATGTCCGAGATCAGTTCGATGATTTCGCCAATCTCCTGGGAGGATTCGCCCAGTCGCTTGATCCGCTTTGAGGTCTCCTGGATCTGCTCGCGGATTTCGTTCATGCCGGCGATCGAATTCTGCACCGCACGCTGACCTTCTTCTGCGGCCGCCAGCGACTGGCGGGCCACATTCGCAGACTCCATGGCTGACGAGGACACATCATTGATCTGACGCGCCATGCGCAGCACCGACTCACCGGTGTTGCGGATCTCGCGCGACTGGGCCTCGGAGGCTGCGAGCAGGCGGGTCGATGTCTCCTGCGCCTGCGAGGATGCGGTCGTCACCATCTCGGCCGTGCTGTTGATCCGTCCCACGAGGGTGCGCAGTTCCTCCACCGTGTAATTGACCGAATCGGCGATGGCTCCCGTGATGTCCTCCGACACCGTCGCCTGGGTGGTCAAGTCACCGTCAGCAACCTCCTGGAGTTCGTTCATGAGCCGCAAAATGGCCGCCTGGTTGGCATCGTTCTGGCGCTTTGCGTCTTCCTCCAGCCGCTGGGCTTCGGCGCGGCGCCGCTCGGCATCGGCAGCTTCCGCGCGGGTGTTGTTCAGGTACAGGAACGCGGCTGCGGCCAGCATGGCCAGAAGACCGACGGCACAAACGCCCATCACGATCAGGTTGGCGCTGCGCGCCCGGTCCTCATCCTGATACGCCTGCTGCAGCTTCAGGATCGAACCGCGCAGGTTCTCGTTGTCCTTGAACACGAGCTGCTCGGCCTGCTTGGCCGCGACGATCTTCTGCAGGTTCGCCAAGAGCGCGCCAATCTGCTGCTGGAACGAGACAAACTGCTTTTGCAGGTCGGCCAGGCGATCGCGGGTCTCAGGGTCACGTGCCGCCGTAAGCCTTAGCGCATCAGAGCCGTTGGTCAGCCCCTCGAGCAGGTCGCGAAAGGTGTTGGTGTCCTTGCCGAGCAGAAAGGCGGTCTCCGGATTGACGCCCTCGCCAGACAGGAGCTCGTTGGCGTTCTTCGCAAGCCGTTGGGTCAACATCACGAGCTGGCTTGAAGCCGAGATCTCGCGGGCAGGTGCACCCGACTGCAGCTTCAGTGCCGCGATCTGTTCGGTCAGCTCGAGCAGGGTCGGGTTGGCGTCGTTCAAGGCCTTGAGCGTCGTGCCGATCGTGGTCAGGATCTTCTCGTTGTCGAGCACGACCGTTGCATTCTTCTGGGTGCGCTTCCAGTCCTCGGTCAGGCCGGCAAGGGTTGGCTGGATCTCGGCGCTCGAGGCGGGCACCGAGCGGTTGTTCAGCGATCCGCCGTTGGTGAGCACTGCGAGATTCTCATCGAGCCGGTCACGGCTGTCGCGCAGCTGCGAGAACGCATCGGCGTTACCCTGCAGGGCCGCCGGCACCGCCTTGGCCAAGCGTTGCGAATGCATGAGGGAGTCGCCCGTGATCTCGGAGTAGGCCGCCTGGTTGGACGCCTGCGTCAGATCGCGCAGCACGAACAACAGTCCGACCAGGAGAAACACGCCCGCGAGCACGATCAGGGTGATGATCTGCCTCTTGACGGGCAGGCGCCCTATGAGAGGTAGTTGACCCTTGCCATCGGTCGCGACGCCCTCCGGTCTTTCCGCGTCGTCGGATTTGTCAGACTTGCGCGCGTCGGCGAGATCCCGGTCGCGCGCAGTCTTCACGAGGGCCGCCGGAGCATCGAGCAATGCCTCTGCCGACGCCTTGTCCTGCGATGCCGATTTCATCAGCTTGAATGCCATGGTTTCCTCACCAGATGCCGATCTGCAGAAAACGTTCGTCGGCTGCAAGAGCCGCCAGACGCAGTTCTTCCCAATTCACGCCGTCCGCGTCGCGAAAGGCGTCTCCCACCCAGGCCGGTCGAACCCCCTCTTCAGTCCGCTCCAGAGGGTTCAGCTGATCAGCGTTCCTTAGGCCCAGCATGCGCGACACCAGGATGCCCGCGTTAAAGCGCAGGTTCGTCGAAAAGGCGAGCACCCGACTGTCCTTGTCGAGCTGCGTCGGCCCATAACCGCTAAAGCGCGACAGGTCGATCACGCTCACAAGATTACCGCGCACGTTTGCCAGACCGAGATACCAGGATTTCGTCAACGGCACCGCAGACACTTCTGGAATTGAGATGATCTCGCCCGCCTCGGGCAGATCGATCAGGAAGTTCTGCTCACCCCCATCCCGCGCCACGCGCACCGCGAGACGACTCTGGGTGGTGGGCGCGGTCGCCGCCTGACGCAGCCTCTCGGCCAGTCCCGCCTGAAACTCGCGCAACCGCGTGCGGCTGCCGCTCTTTGCGGAAGCGTGGGCGGCGGCGCGGGTGGGCTGGTCGATCATGCGATCCTTCAGGAGTTCAGTGCGTGAATCTTGGCCAGCAGTTCCTGCGGATTCACGGGCTTGACCAGGTAGTCGCGCGCGCCCTGCTTCAGGCCCCAGTACCGGTCGGTGTCCTGGTCCTTGCTGGTGCAGATCAGGATGGGGATATGCGCCGTGACCGGATCCCGGCTGATTGCGCGCGTCACCTGAAAGCCATTCTGTCCGGGCATCACCACATCCATCAGGATGAGCTGGGGCAGATCGTGCTTGGCCTTCACGAGCGCCTCCTCGCCGTTCTCGGCGGTCAACACGGTATAACCACTGCGCGTCAGGAGGTCGGCATAAAAGTAACGTTCGGTCGGCGAGTCATCGACCACGAGTATCTTTTGAATCGGCATCAGAATTTCTCCTAGGGACTCGCGCGCGTTGTGTCCTCGCGCCGCCGAGCGTGCAAATTGACTGTCTTGAGCAAACTGTCCTTGGTGAACGGCTTAGTCAGATACTCGTCCGACCCGACCATCCGTCCCCGGGCACGATCGAACAGCCCGTCCTTACTGGAGAGCATCACCACGGGCGTTTCATGAAACCGTGGACTCTTCTTAATCAGTGCGCAGGTCTGGTATCCATCCAGACGCGGCATCAAGATGTCGCAAAAAATCAGATCAGGCTGATGATCATTGATCTTGGCCAGTGCGTCGAAGCCATCTTCCGCCAAAATGACGTGGCAACCCGCCTGGACCAGAAAGATCTCGGCGCTGCGGCGAATGGTGCTACTGTCATCGATCACCATGACCTTCAGCCCGGCAATGTCGGGGTTTGCTGTCATCCGCCCTCAGTAAATGTTGCCCTGGACCCACTGCACCCCATTGGATACAGGAGAACGCTGTCTCGGCTGCTGGCGGATAGGGCCCTCACCGGAGCTACACCGCTGCGAAAGATTGTAACGTGGACTTCTGCCCACTCAAAACATCGGCACCCCGAAGAGACCGTGTTGTGTCATGACAACAACGCTTCGGGGCGGCGCTTCACAATCAGTGCTCGAATCAGACCTCGACTAACTCGAAGTCTTCCTTGCGCGCACCACATTCCGGACAGGTCCAGTTCATCGGCACGTCCTCCCAGCGGGTACCGGGCGCGATCCCCTCCTCCGGCGCACCGGCCGCTTCGTCATAGATCCAACCGCATATCAAGCACATCCAGGTTCTCATCGTGGGTCCGCTACTCGTTCTCGTTAGGGCTTATCGGAGTCTCCCCAGAGGGAGGGTAAAATCTGAGTGTACCGGTTTTTCAACGGGCTCCGAGCGCATCCGGGCCCGGGCTCCGGTCCGTCCTGCCTCATCAACCGCCGCGGCCACCTCCACGACCCCATGCCCAATCCCACACCACCGGTCGTCATGATCTTCGCGGCAAGCGACCCGACCAGCGGCGCAGGCCTGCAGGCCGATCTCATGACCGTCTCGAGCATGGGCTGCCATGGCCTCACGATCGTCACGGGTCTGACGGTTCAGGACACAGCCGGGGTCGAGGACTTCATGGCCATCGACAGCGATTTCGTCAACGACCAGGCACGCGTGGTGCTGGAGGACATGCCGGTATCGTCCTTCAAGATCGGCGTCATGGGCAGCGTCGAGACGGTCGCCGTGGTCGCTGAGATCGTCTCGGACTATCCGGACATCCCGCTGGTGCTCGACCCGGTACTGACAAGCGGGCGCGGCGACAATTTCGCTGACGATGATGTGCTGGGCGCGATCCGCGAACTTCTCATCCCACAGACGACGATCATCACGCCCAACAGCATCGAGGCGCGCCGTCTCGCGGCGATGGGCGACGAGGCCGAGGACGAATCGAGTTCGCTTGCGCTGCAGACGTGCGCTGCGCGCCTCATCGAGTGGGGCAGTGAGTTCGTCCTCATCACGGGCACCCATGAGAACTCCGGCGAGGTGATCAATGTCCTCTACGGCGAGTCGGGCATGATGCGCAGCGACGCCTGGCAGCGCCTGCCTGGCAGCTACCATGGCTCGGGTTGCACGCTGGCCTCAGCACTCGCGGCGCTGCTGGCCAACGGGCTCGACATTCCTGAGGCGGTGCGCGAGGCGCAGGAGTACACCTGGCAGGCGCTCGCGGCGGGCTTTAGGCCCGGCATGGGTCAGAACCTGCCGGATCGATTTTTCTGGGCGCGCGAGCTGCAGGCGGGCCACGGCGGCAGCAGCTGATGGCATCCGCGCCACCCGAAGCCCGGACCGCCAGCGCCGTGGGGACCCGCGCGGCAATGCCGCGCATCGCCGGCCTCTATGCCGTGACACCCGATGAGCCCGTGACGTCACGGCTCGTGGCACTCGTGATTGGCGCGCTCGAAGGGGGCGTGCGCTGGATCCAGTACCGCAACAAGACGGCAGGCCCCAACCTCCTTAGGGAGCAGGCGCTGGCGCTACGCGCCGCCTGCGAGCGTTACGGCGCGCACCTGATCGTCAACGATCACGTCGGGCTCGCCCGCGAGATCAACGCAGCCGGTGTCCACATCGGCGCGGCCGACGGCGAGATCAGCGCGGCCCGCGACGCCATCGGGCGGTCGCGGATACTCGGGGTCTCGTGCTACGCAAGCGTTGGACTTGCCCAAGCCGCCGAGCGCTCGGGGGCGGATTACATCGCCTTTGGCAGCGTGTTCGCGTCGACCACCAAGCCCCAGGCACCCCGTGCTGTTCTGGGCCTTTTTGCGCAGGCCCGGGCACAGGGCATCGCTCTGCCGCTGGTTGGCATCGGCGGCATCACGCTGCACAATATTGGCGAGCTCATCGGTTCGGGTGCCGACGCGGCCGCGGTGATCGCAGCCCTCTTCTCGGACCCTGACCCCAAGCGCGTGCGCGCGGAAGCCCAGGCGCTCGTCGCGTGCTTCGCTGCCCGCCGCGAGCGGGCCTGAACCGGCTTGCCCGGACGCTCCGCGGCCCGCCCCAGAATCACTATCACGACCACCTCACGATCGGCCTAGATCCATGACCTCTCAGAACGAACTGCTGTTTGAACGCGCCCAGCGCACCACCCCGGGCGGTGTCAACTCTCCGGTACGCGCCTTTCGGCAGGTCGGTGGCACGCCACGCTTCATCACCCGGGCCCAGGGACCCTACATGTGGGATGCGGATGGGACGCGCTATATCGATTACATCAACAGTTGGGGCCCGGCGATCTTAGGCCATGCAGATCCGCTGGTCGTCAAGGCTGTCCAAGATGCGGCCGCCCTGGGCTTGTCGTTCGGCGCGCCAACCGAGGCTGAGATCGTCATGGCCGAGGAGATCTGCAAGCTCGTCCCCTCGATCGAAGCAGTGCGCCTCGTCAGTTCGGGGACCGAGGCCGCGATGAGTGCAATTCGCCTCGCACGGGGCGCAACCGGACGATCAAAGATCCTGAAATTCGACGGCTGCTACCACGGCCATGCCGACAGCCTCCTTGTCAAGGCGGGCTCCGGGCTTCTGACCTTCAACAATCCGAGCTCGGCCGGAGTGCCTCCGGAAATCACCCAGCACACGCTGGTGGCCGACTACAACGACTGCGCCCAGCTCGAGGAGGCCTTCCGGCTGCACGGCGACGAGATCGCCTGCGTGATCATCGAGCCCATCGCGGGCAACATGAATCTGGTCAAACCCACACCTGAGTTTCTGCGCGTGCTCCAGGATCTGTGCGCACGCCATGGCGCGCTTCTGATCTTCGATGAAGTCATGTCCGGATTCAGGGTTGCGCTGGGCGGCGCGCAGGCGCTCTTTCAGATCAAACCCGATCTGACCGTGCTCGGCAAGGTCATCGGCGGGGGACTGCCCGTGGCAGCTTTCGGCGGTCGCCGTGACCTCATGCAACACCTCTCACCGCTCGGGGGCGTCTATCAGGCCGGCACGCTCTCGGGAAATCCGGTTGCCGTCGCCGCGGGCATCACCACGCTGCGTGCCATCCAGCAGCCCGGCTTCTACGAGAGGCTCGCACTGCAGACCCAACAGCTGGTACAGGGACTGGAGGCGGCTGCCCAGGAGGCCAAGCTCGAATTCCGGGCTGATTCCGTGGGCGGCATGTTCGGCATGTATTTCAGCGCACATCTGCCCCAGCGACTCGCGGACGTGTCGAACTCGGACATTGAACGATTCAAGCGCTTCTTCCATTTGATGCTCGATGCCGGCGTCTACCTGGCGCCGTCGGCATACGAGGCGGGATTTGTTTCGGCCGCCCACGACGATGCAGTGATCAGGGCGACGCTCGAGGCCGCGCGCACGGCCCTCGGGCGCCTCGTAAGCTGAGCGGACCCTAGCGTGAAATGACCGGTGGAGCGCCGACCTGCCAGGTCCGTGGAAGGCGTTCGGATCGGCGCCGCCATCAATTCACCATTTTTCATTATCAGTTTTGTCATGTTACTGAGGCAGACTAAGGTGCCGTTACGAACTCGGCTCGGCCGCCCGAAATGGTCTGGTGTGTCATGCGAAGGCGCGTCGATCGATGCGGCAATGCGGTTCAGATTTGACGATGGACTGCCGAACGCGCTCGAGACGTCCCGCGCCGCGACGGTGGCGAAGCGTTGCGTTGCTGGATTTCGTCACCGGGTCACTGGACCGAACAGTGCTGCGGGTGCCGGACTCGATCACCCGCATTCTTGCCCTTCGCGCGGCACGACCTCTAGGCCAACCCTGAGACATCTTGACCCACTCACGCCGGATACCATGAACTTCTTAGCGCATCTACCACGGCTTGCAACGGCCACCCTCGTTCTGGTCGCGACGAGCTCTCTTCCATCGATCGTCCCGATAACGGCTGCGGCAGAGTCGCTCGGCGTCGCTGCCCCTTCCGCCGGCGACTCGAGTGACTATCCGGAGCTGCGCGCGCGGCTCAAGGAGAATGTCCCCGAGCTACAGGTCGATACGATTCGTGCCACACCGATCCCGCACGTTTTTGCCGTGCTGTCCGGACGCTCGACGGTGCTTTACGTTGACGAGTCCGGTCAATACGTCCTGAGCGGGCACCTCTTCAAAGCGAAAGACAAAACCGATCTGACGGCCGCAACCTTGGCCGAACTCTCGCGCATTGATCCAAAGCTCTTGCCCCTGGCCGATGCCTTCACGGAGGTGCATGGTTCGGGGAAGCGTCAGCTCTACGTGTTCTCCGACCCCGACTGCCCCTACTGCAAAGAGCTCGAGACCCGGCTACCCCAGCTTTCCGATGTGACGATCCACGTCTTCTTGTTCCCGCTGACTTCACTTCATCCCAATGCCAGACACAATGCGATTTCGGTTTGGTGCTCGGCAAATCGCTCTGAAGCCTGGGAGGCCAAGATGCTGCACGACGTGACACCAACCGCCCCGGAGTGCCCGAATCCAGTCGACCGCAACGTCGAGTTGGGGAGCCGCCTCGGGTTCGCTGGCACTCCCACGCTCATCTTCGCCGATGGGCGCGTGGTTTCGGGACTGATTCCCGTTGAGGGAATCGAACGGCTGCTCGGGCCGTCGAGTTGAGCGCTCGCCTAGACCGTTTGCAACCCCTCGCCCCGACCTTCGCGAGGCACGAGCCCATGCCTGACCATCGCGCCTAGGAGCGATTCGCCGGTGCCCTCGATCGTGAAATGCTCTTGGTAGCATTGCAGGGCGGCTCTACCCATCTGCTGGCGCAGGTCCTCGGGCATCGCGATCCAGCGACGCAGGGTTTCGGTTGTCCCGGCAAGGTCATCGGGGCCGACTAGCCCAGCCCCTCCCGTAGCGACCTCGTGCCAGATGTTGACTTGGTCCGAGATCAGGACGGGCAGGCCGCAGGCGAGGGCTTCCGCCACCGCGATCCCAAAATTTTCCTGATGAGAGGGGAGCACGAAGGCGTCGGCGGTCCGGTACGCACCCCACTTGAGATCCCCTGTCAACAAGCCCGTCCAGGTCACATGGTCCGAAAGGCCGAGTTCGTCGACCAGCCGCTTCAGCTCGAGGCCATAGGCATGATCGCTGGGCCCTGCCATCACGATGTGAACCTCGTTCATAGAAGCTGCGTTGGCACCCGCTCGTAGGGCGGCAAGGGCCTTCAGGAGAAGGTCGGCGCCTTTCTTCACGTGGACACGTCCCAGAAAGAGCAGACAGCGCTTCTCACGCAAGCGGGGGAAGCGCCCGAGAAACGCCTCGCGTTGGTCGCGCGCGATGCCGGGCGGACGACCGGTCCCGTACTTCACGACGCATTCTTCGCAGTCATAGAGCCAGAACGAACGTCTGGCGAGCCGGCGCTCCTCCTCGCAGGTGAAAAGTACCGCCGCGGCGTCGCGTAGGACTCGATACTCGGCCCAGGGCCAGTAGAGCCATTTTTTCAGGTGTTTTATGGGAAAACGCTTCTTGAACCAGGGATCGAGCATCCCATGCGGAAATACAAAGTAGGGCGTCGAGGTTCCGTGCAGCGCGCGCCAGACCGCATACGAGGAATACTGCCAAAGTCCGTTGACGATCACGGCATCGTAGTTCCCCCGATGCTCGTGCAGCCACGGCGCGAGGCGGCTGGAATATCCGTAATGGAACAAGCCGGGGCCGAGTGCGTGACAGGTGAGGGGAAAATCCTTCAGCCACGGGCTATTCGGGTCATCGAGGCACACCACGTCGACCGAGTGGCCATTGCTCCGATTGATCTGCCCGAGTTGCTTGATGCCTTCTACCGGACCACCGGTCGCCGGATCAACAGATGCAATGCTGTGAAGTATTCGAAGACTCATGTCGCCGTGCTATGGATGTCCCACTTAAGACTAGCAGGTCAGTGTGACACCTCGTCGAGCCGCGCTTTGTCGGAGGTGAGACCGGTGAGCCCGAATCCCAGGCGGTAGGAAGTGATTCCTCAAGGTTCACTCTACCTAGCCGTTTTTTTCTCATGCTTGCTCTGGCAGAGCCGCCTGTCAGGCTCCGTAGGCACAGAAACAACGCTGTGGCGCCCCGCCCAAACCCGGGAGAGGCGCGTCATCGCCGTCCGGGATCCCAAACTGGCACATCCCGAATCGGGCATTGCGGCCATCCCGGCGAGGGTAACGGACTTGTCACAGTCACGCCGCATACTGCGTAGCCCAAGGGTTCTGCCAGCGGCGATCGATTATGTGTTCCTCGCGCCATCGCGGCTTCACGCTGCTTGAGTTACTCGTCGTCATGGTCATTATCGGCTTGCTGGCCGCCTATGTCGGCCCCAAGTATTTTGCGCAAATCGGCAAGTCAGAAGTCAAAACCGCTCGGGCACAGATTGTGGGCTTCGAGAAGGCGCTCGACCAGTACCGCCTCGATACTGGCCATTATCCGAGCACCGAACAGGGGCTCGCTGCGCTCGCCATCCGCCCAGCCAATGAACCGAAGTGGGACGGGCCCTACCTGACCAAGGCCATCCCTCCTGATCCCTGGGGCAATCCGTATGTCTACAAGTCGCCTGGCGACCATGGGGAAGTCGACCTCTCATCTCTGGGCCGAGATGGGCGCCCGGGTGGCGACGGTGAAGACAGCGATATCACGAATTGGTAGAGCAGACGAATGCAATATGCCGTAAAAGCGCTGAGACGCGATCAGGCAGCGACCCTGCTGCTGGAGGCGAGAGATCCCAGTGATGCACGACGTCAGGCCGAAGAGCAGGGCTTTTCGGTCATCGGGGTCAGGGTTGGGTCGGGTGGCGGCCTGCGCCTCGGACGGCACTCCGGCTTTCCCCTCATTCAGTTCAACCAGTCGCTCCTGACCTTGCTCCAAGCCGGGCTGTCTCTGGTCGAGTCGATCGAAGCCCTGGCAGAGCGGGAATCGCGTGGCGACGTCAAACAGACCCTGCGGACCCTGCTCGAGCGGCTCTACGAAGGCCAGAATTTCTCGAAAGCCCTGGAACTGCAGGGGGCAGTCTTTCCCGCTTTGTATATCGCCACGGTCCGCGCCAACGAGACCACCGGCGGGCTGGAAGAGGCGCTCGAGCGCTTCATCCACTACCGCAATCAGATCGACTTGGTACGCAAGCGCGTCGTCGCCGCTTCGGTGTATCCCCTGCTGATTCTGGGGGTCGGCAGCCTCGTCATACTGTTTCTGCTCCTCTATGTCGTGCCGCGCTTCTCAGTCGTCTTCGAAGACCTTGGCGACAAAATTCCCGATATGTCTCGCCTGCTCCTCAACTGGGGTCGCTTCGTCCACGAGCAATGGGCGGCGGTACTTGCCGCCTGCCTGGCCCTGCCGGTCCTGGCCGCCATTCTTGCCGGTCGGCCCCTGGTCAGAGCGCGCGTCAGCAGGGTGATCATGCGGCTGCCGCGGATGGGGGAGTACCTGCGGATCTACCAGCTGGCGCGCTTTTATCGGACCCTGGGAATGCTGCTGCGCGGAGGCATTCCGATCGTACCCGCGCTCGACATGGTGGTCGGTCTCCTGCCGCCCGCAATGCATCCCCAGCTCGAGGCCGCCCGCACCCAAATCCGACAGGGGCAGTCACTTTCGCTGGCCTTTGACCTCAACGGCCTGTCGAATCCCGTCGCCCTGCGCATGCTGCGTGTCGGTGAGCGGACCGGGCAGATGGGTGAAATGATGGAACGGGTCGCGGGGTTTTTGGACGAGGATATCGCCCAGGCGATCGACTGGTTCATCCGGCTGTTCGAACCCCTCCTCATGATCGCCATCGGTATCATCATCGGGGTCATCGTGCTGCTCATGTATGCCCCGATCTTCGAGCTTGCCGGGAGCATCCAATGAATGCCCCCCTGGAATCGGGCGTGACCGACCGGAATGCGGCGCTCTCGGGCGCCGATCTGCGCGCCGCACGCGCCATTGCCGCAGCGCAGAAGCGCAGGGTACTCGATGTTCTGGAGGAGCAGTGTGGTCGAGATCCGGAGCAGCTTGTCACAGACCTCGCCCGCTTGCTCCACTACGAAACCCTCTCGATGCAGGACTTGAACCGGCTCGAACCGGCATTCGACGTCTTACCATTTCCGGATTGTCTGACCCACGATTGCATCGTGCTCCATGATGCCCCGGGGCTGCTGCTGGCTTTCTCGGATCCGTTTGACGAGCATCTGCGCTCCTGGTGCGACGTGCACCTGCCCCCGATCAATCACTGGAAGCTCGCGCAGAGTGCCGATATCAGCGCCTATCTGGCACGGCACGAGGATTCGATGCGCGCCTTGGACAGCCTCGCGCCAGGGGACTTGGCCTCAAGCCGCGAAACCGACGGCATCGAAGACCTCTCGATCCGCTCCATAAGCGAGGACACGAGCCCCGTCGTCAGGCTGGTTCATTCGACCCTCTACGATGCGCTCAAGAGCGGGGTGAGCGACATCCATATCGAGTCTCTCGCCCAAGGGCTGGCGATTAAGTACCGTATCGACGGGACGCTTGCGCACATCAATTCGGTCGAAGGTGTGGAGATGGCCGAGCAGGTGCTCTCGCGCATCAAGGTGATGTCGGAGTTGGACATATCGGAACGCCGCGTTCCCCAGGACGGGCGCTTTCGCGTAAGGGCGCTCGGGCGTGATATCGACTTTCGGGTCTCGATCATGCCCTGCATCCACGGCGAAGACGCCGTGCTGCGGATTCTCGACAAGCAGGGTCTGGCCGACGAGCTAACCGGCCTGCGACTCGACGTGCTCGGATTTGAACCCGACGTCCTGGCGGCGTTTCGCAAACTCAGCCAGGAACCCTATGGTCTGTTGCTGGTGACGGGACCTACGGGCAGCGGTAAGACCACCTCGCTTTATGCCGCGATCTCGGAAATCAACAACGGCCATGACAAGATCATCACCATCGAGGATCCGGTTGAGTATCAGCTGGCCGGAGTACTGCAGATTCCCGTCAATGAAAAGAAAGGACTGACCTTCGCGCGGGGTCTGCGCTCGATCCTCAGGCACGATCCGGACCGGATCATGGTTGGAGAAATTCGGGATCCGGATACGGCGCAGATCGCCGTCCAGGCAGCACTGACCGGTCACCTCGTGTTCTCCACCGTTCACGCCAACAACGTGTTCGACGTGCTGGGTCGCTTCACCCACATGAACGTCGACCCTTACAGCTTTGTGTCGGCACTAAACGCCATCCTGGCCCAGCGCCTTGTGCGGATCAACTGTCCGGCCTGTGCGGAACGCACGGCGGTCAGCGATGAGCAGTTACACGAATCGGGCATCGATCCACTGCGCGCCAAGAACGCAAGCTTCATGGCTGGCAAGGGTTGCGGCAAGTGCCGCGGTAGCGGATTCAAGGGGCGGCGCGCCGTGGGCGAACTGCTGATCCTGACCGATGAACTGCGCGAGCTCATCGTCTCCAGGGAACCCATCCGCAAGGTCAAGGAGGCGGCCCGGCGCGGCGGAACCCGACTGCTTCGTGACGGGGCCATCGACCTGATGCTAAAAGGTCAGACAACGCTCGCGGAGATCAATCGTGTCACCCTGGCGTCCTGACCACATCGAGGTGCGGCTCGGGGGGATTGACACCCAGTATCTCTGGCAACACGGGGGGACGCTGGAGAGTTGGTCCGTGCCGCTTGCCGAGTCGGCGGCCATGCCCGTCGACTGGTCCGACGCACTCGCCCGCGCAGCGGCCGACCTGTCCACGCGCGGCGTTCGGCCCGGTACGCGCGCCACCCTGGTTCTGCCCGGTAGCATCGTGCGCTTCCAGATCGTCCCCTGGAACGAGAGTTTCATCACGCACTCAGCGCGCAGCGCCTATGTGCGCGAGTGCTTCGTCGAGGCCTACGGTCCGATATCCCGGGACTGGGTCCTGGTAGCGAGCGACGCGCGCTTTGGTTCGAACGCGCTCGCCGCCGGGCTGGCCCCGACGCTGCTGGTTGCGTTCGACAACTGGGCTCGCGAGCTGGGCATCCGAATCACATCGCTGCAGCCCGCGCTCATGGCCGGCTTCAACCGGGCCCTGGGTAGACTCAAGCGTGCGACTTTCTGGTTCGTCTTCAACGAAGATGATCGCTACACCCTGCTCTTGATCGATCAGGGTGCCCCGGTGTACATCCGCTCGGTGCGACACGCGGAGGCCAGTCTCGAGATCTTGCTCGAACGCGCTTGGCAGACCATTGGCCGCGAAGACGGACCTTGTCCAGTCTACTGGGTTGATCATGCAGGTCATTCGGCACCCGCAAAGCACCTCGGCCGTTGGATCGTCTCCGAGGTCTTTGGTGCTGATCGGGGTGCGCCCGCGCGGCTCCCACGGCTCTCGGCAGCAGGAGCCGCACGATGAGGCCCCTCTCGCTCACCCTCGATTTCCGGGCCGCGCCCGAAAGCTCCTGGCGGCCCGTGACCCTGGTACTGTTCATCGCCGCACTCGTCATCGCCGGGACTGCGGCCTTCTTCAAGGCTCGGCAGGATACCGAACTGAAGTTGCTCACGGCGCGCCAGACGAGCCAGATCAGCACGTCCGCCTCGACCCGGACACGCCCACTCACATCGCCCGATACCGAGCGTCAGCTCAAGCGCGCCAATGCCGTTCTGGACGCCCTGCTGCTTCCTTGGGATGATGTCTTCCTGATGGTCGAGGGTGCTGGCTCGAAGGGACTCGGCCTGTTGGCCATCACCCCCGATCCACAGACCCATACCCTGCGTATTGCAGGTGTTGCCACGTCTGTACAGGATGTGCTGGATTTCACCAAGCGCCTCGCGGCGCAACCGCTCTTCTCGGAGGTGCACCTCACCTCGTACGAAACGGTATCGCGCGACGGCCGCTCGCTCATCGAGTTCACGATTGGTGCCCAATGGCAGCGATCCTAAAGCGGACTCGGTGGTGGTGGTTACGCTGGAGCGCGAGGCTTGGTCCGCTCGGGTCGGGCGCCTTGGCCCTCGTGCTGTTGGCGGCACTCGTGCTCGGCGCCGACATCGTGCCCACCCACCTGGCGGTCCTGCGCTTGCGTAGCGAACTCAGCCGGCAGCCCGACCCAGGCGTGCGGCCTTCCCCGGCCGGTGACCCGGGGGACTCCCCCCTTGAACAGGTCACGAAATTCTCGGCGTTGCTCGAGAACGTGCGCGGCATCCCGGGCGTTCTGGCCCGCATGCACCGCTTGGCCGCCGAGAGCGGCGTGGCACTGCCTGAGGGAGCATTCAAGATGGTGACCGAAGAGGGCAATCCGATCGCGCGCTATCAAATGACCTTTCCGGTCAAGGCGCGTTACGCGGATACCCGGAGCTTCGTGCGGGCCGTACTGCAGGACGTTCCCAGCCTCGCGCTGGATGAATTGAGCTTTCGGCGCGACGACGCCAACACGCCCCTTCTGGAGACTCGGCTCCGCTTTACGCTGTTCTTGCGCGCACCGGAAGAGGATGCGAGGCCGTGAAGCTGCCGGTCAGCAAATGGACAATAGGCGTTGCGGTTGCTGCGGCGCTCCTCGCGCTCCTCTCTTCCTTAGAGGGCGGCGCCGGCGAGGCCGAGCATACCGCCGCGGCCCTGCCCGTGGTGAAGGCCCGCAGTCGCACTGAGCACCGCGTGGAACCCGAAGGACCTGCGCCGGCTCTGCCGCGGCCGAACTCGATACCGGCTCCCGTGCGCCTACCGGCGCCGGGCTCCATTGCTGCACGCATGGAGTTGCTGGCAGGGCGCGGGCGCGCAAGCGCCGACGTGGTCGAGCTTTTTGGCCCGGCAGGAGTGGAGCCGCCCGCATCGAGCGCGCCAGCGCCGGCACCGCACCCCAAGCCGGTACCCCCTCCTTTCCCATACACCATCATCGGATCGCTGGTCGACGGTCCGAATCGGACGCTCTTCATGACCAAGGCCGACCTCGTCCTGGCTGTCAAAGTCTCCGAAACCTTTGACGGTGTGTATCGGGTCGAGCGCATCGATGAGCGTGAGATGACGCTCCTCTACCTGCCCCTCAAACAAGAACAGAAAATTTCTCTAGGCCCTCAGTGACTATTACCCTATCGCGTTCGCGCTTGCGAGCCGCACTTCTCGCGCTCACCCTGCTCGCTGGATGCGCGCCCGGCCAGAAGTTTCTTGAAGCAGGCAACGAACTGGTGGTCCAGGGAGATCTGCCGGGCGCCATCGGGCAGTTGGAGGCTGCGGTGAAGGCGGAGCCCGAAAACTTGGCCTATCGCGCCCAGTTGGTCCGCCTAAGACAGTCCCTGCAGGTCAGGCTTCTTGCCCAAGCCGATCAAGCTCGTCTGGACTACCGCTTCGATGACGCTCTACGACTCTACCAGCAGGTCCTCGACGTCGAGCCCGCCAACCCGCGCGCGCGCGAGGCGCTCGACTACATCGCCCGGGATCGCAAGCACAAGGGCCAGATTGATGCCGCACGCAAGGTTCTGGCAGGCCAGGACTATGAAGAGGCGCAGCGCATGATCGACGCGGTGCTCGCCGAGGATCCAGACAATGCCCCGGCGCGACAGTTGCGCCGCGAGATCAATGATTCCCATCCGCAACGAGGTATTCCAGCGGGCCTCAAAGAAGGCTTGCGCAAGCAGGTCACCTTGCAGTTTCACGACGCCAATATCAAAGCGGTGTTCGAAGCCCTGTCTCGCAGCACCGGAGTCAATTTCGTGTTCGACCGCGAGGTCAAGCCCGATCTGAAGACTACGGTGTTCCTGCAGAACATCACCGTCGAGGACGCGATCGGGGTACTAACCCTGACCAACCAGCTGCAGAAAAAATACCTCAACGGCAATACCGTCCTGATTTACCCCAATCTTCCCGCCAAACAGAAAGACTACCAGGACCTGATGGTCAAGACCTTCTACCTCGGCAATACGGACGCACAAAAGATGGTGGGCCTCTTGAAGTCGGTCCTGAAGACGCGCGACGTCTTTGCTGATGAAAAGCTGAACAGTTTGACAGTGCGCGATACACCAGGAGCGGTCCGGCTCATCGAACACTTGATCGCAGCCCACGATCTCGCGGAGCCTGAGGTGATGCTCGAAGTAGAAGTGCTCGAAGTGGGCCGCTCCAATCTGTCGCAATTGGGATTCGAGCCTCCTGGACAGTTCACGCTCCTGAACATTGTTCCCAGTCCGACGCAAACCGTGGCGGCCAATGGGACCGTCGTCACCAACGTCAATCCGGTCACGACGACAACGCAGTTGACGGTCGCCAATCTGCGGCATTTCAACAGCAGCCAAATCGGCATCCCCAATCCCCAGATCGACACCCACGCAGAACTCGGCGACACGAACCTTCTCGCCAATCCAAGGATCCGCGTGAAGAACCGGGAAAAGGCACACATCCTGATCGGCGATAAAGTCCCGGTCATCACCACGACGTCGACGGCGAACGTCGGCATATCCGAGAGCGTCAGCTACCTCGAGGTGGGCCTCAAGCTCGACGTCGAACCGAGCGTGCACCTCGACAGCGAGGTGGGTATCAAGATCGCCCTTGAAGTCAGCAATATTGTCAAGGAGGTGACAACCAAGAGCGGATCCTTGACCTATCAATTGGGAACACGCACCGCTACAACCGAACTGCGTCTGCGTGATGGCGAGACCGAAGCGCTCGCTGGTCTCATCAATGACCAGGAACGTCACAGCGCCGTCGGATTCCCCGGCTTGATCGATCTGCCGATTGTCAGCCGGCTGTTCTCCTCGGTAAACAATCAGCACGAGAAGACCGAGATCGTGCTGCTCATCACACCGCACATCGTGCGCAATCTGATGTATCCGGAGGACACCGACTTGGTGTATCCCGCGGGCACAGAATCTGCAATCGATTCATTACCTCTTCAGCTGCGGCCGAGCAGCTCGATTTCGGGACCGCCCCCCGGGGGCGTCGGGGCCGCTGGACGGGCAGTAACCGCCCCGCCACCTGCAGCGCCCGAGCCGGAGCCCGAGCCGCCCCCTGAAGGACCTGCGCCGGTAAACGCTCCGCCGACCCCGAGCCCGCCCGGTGTGCCTGCCGCGAGCGAGGCTCCGGGCGCGGGTCCGCCTCCTGAGCGCCACTAAGGTAGACACCTTCATGTGCCCAAGCCGCACCGACGCAGCGCCGCGCGCACCGCTACTTGTTAGCGTCGGGCGTGGCGCGCACGGCTTCACGCTGCTTGAACTCCTCATTACGCTCGCCATTCTCGCGACTCTGGCGAGCGGTGCGGTGTCTTTGCTCGAAATCTCCGCGAGCCGCGCCAAAGAGGCCGATCTACGCTTGGCTCTCAGGCAGATCCGTCAGGCGATTGACGCCTTCAAGGCGGCATCCGACAAGGGATTGATCAGCAAAGCCTCGGGCGCATCAGGGTACCCGCCGCATCTAGAACTGTTGGCCAGCGGCGTTACCAACATCACCGATCCGGGTGGCCATAAGATTTACTTTCTACGCCGCATTCCCCGGGATCCGATGGCCGATCCCGCGTTGCCCGCCGAGGAGTCGTGGGGCTTGCGGAGCTACTCCAGCGATCCAGACAACCCGAGCCCAGGGGAAGATGTCTATGACGTGTATTCGTTGTCTTCCAAGACAGGTCTTAATGGCATTCCCTACCGGAAATGGTAGTGATCCCTCACGCACTCTGCAGCCGGCCACCACGAAGGAACTTCTCGTGCAGGCGCTCGGCTGGATTCACGCTAATCGAGCTGCTCGTGGTGCTCGCCATCATCGCCAGCCTCGTAACGCTGGCGCTGCCCCGGTATTTTCATAGTGTGGAGCGTGGCAAGGAAGCCGTCCTGCTCAGTGATCTCTCGACGATGCGCGAGGCGCTGGACCGCTATAACGCCGATCTCGGACACTATCCGGCCAATCTCGATGATCTCGTCGAAAAGGGCTACATCCGGAAGGTGCCGCCCGATCCGATCACCGAGAGTGCCGCCACATGGTTGCTGCTGCCCCACCCCGACGGGGTGACTCCGGGGATCTACGACATCCGCAGCGGCGCGGAAGGAAAGACACTGGACGGAATTGAGTACCAACTTTTGTAGAAAACGGGAACTATCAACAAATTGTCAATTTTGGAGATTAAGGTGAGAGGTTGGAATTATCGGTCCCGTGCAAGCGACCAGCCCCTCCCCCAGTTCGACGCGTCGCACGCGTGCCGGACGGGGCAGGCGATCGTTGAGGAGTGCATCCCAACTGTCAAGGCGCGGCATCTTCGGTTCCATCGTACATGGGGCCTGCTTGGGCTCTGCACGGAAAAGCGCTACCGAGGGATCAGAAACGCGAATGCACGACTACCCCAAACTGACCGACGGCGAGCGGGACTATCTCTCCGATATCGTCGAATCATCGCTGCGGGTCATGAATCGACACCAGTTCTTCGTCTGGAGTCAAGGTGCCCTACAGCGGCTTGTGCCTCACGAGATTCTCATCTGCGGGCTCGATGGCGGACCCCGCAATGGCTTTGAGCAACATCACTTCGAGGCGACGCGCTACTTTCGGGAGACTCACTTTCAAGCGCTCTGCCGCACCGATACCGGACTCCTCGCCCACCTCTCCCGCATCTCGAAGCGGACCGGCGATCTGGTCGTGCTTGCCCCGCATCCGTCGACCCAGTCCGATCCCCTGGACCGCGAATTAATCGCGCTGATTGGCGAGAATGAACTGAAGAACCTTGCAGCGTGCTTGTGGATGGGGCCGCGCTCGGGGCTCGAAGCGTATTACAGTTTCTCGCGGGTCAATCCTTTGAGCGAGCGCACTGGTTATCTGCTCGAAATGGTCGTGCCCTACGTGCACGCCACGTTCCTGCGCGTGCTGTCCAATGAGCACGTCACTTTGCTGCGGGTGCTGGCCAATGAGCAATCGGGTGGTGCCGCGCGTTCCCGGCCCGGGCGCCTCGTTACGGCGCGGCAACAGGAGATCTTGGCCTTGATCCGCGATGGCAAGACCAATAGCGAGATCGCCGACATCCTGGAGTTGAGTCCGTGGACGATAAAGAACCACATCCAGATGATCTTCCAGCGGCTCAATACCACCAACCGGACTCAGACGATCTCGCGTGCCATCAGCCTCGGGATTCTCTAGCGCGCTCGTGCGGGCACGACCGGGAATCGGGCCGCCGGTCCCAAGCGAAATGCCAACTTGCTGGAGGGGGCCAGACCCATGAATTCGCTGAGCTCTTCCCCGCAGGCGATGTTCGAGGCGCGCTTTCAGCAGGCCGTCTGCCTGCACCAGAGCGGCGCCTTGCGCGAAGCCGAGGCCGCCTACGAGGCGCTCCTAAGGAGCGCCCCAGCGCATGCACAAACCCTGCATCTGCTCGGTGTCGTCGCGCTGCAGACCGGCCGTGCCGAGCTGGCAATAGAGCGCATCCGGGCCGCGATCCGGCTTGACCCCCGACACCCAGAACCGTACTCGAATCTCGGCCTTGCTCAGGAGCACCTTGGGCAGTTTGGTTCCGCTCTCGCGAGCATCGAGAAGGCCTTGGAACGGGCGCCCAACGATCCGGAAATCCAGGCCAACCGGGGCAATCTGCTGCGAAGCCTCGGGCGACTTGAGGAAGCATGCCGCGAGTTCGAGCGCGCGCTGTCGGTCCTGCCCGGCTCACCCCAAGTGCTCTATAACCATGGTCTCGCGCTCATCGACCTCGGCCGGACTGCCGAGGCACTCGCGAGCCTGGATCGAGCGCTCTTGATCGACCCGAACCTCGTCGAGGCCTATGCGCGACGCGCCGAACTCTGGGAGAACCTGGGAGATCTCGACGCGGCACTGGCGAATTGGCAAAGCGCCGTTAAGCGGCGGCCATCTTGGGGTCCGGGTCTGGTCGGCCGAGGAATGACGCTCTTGCAGATGCGCCGCCTCGATGAGGCCGCCGCCTCGATCCAAGAGGCACTGCGCCTCGAACCGCATAGCCCGCGGAACCTGACCAGCATGGGCTGCGTGCTGGTTGCGCTCCAACGCCTCGAAGAGGGTCTCGCCTGCTTCGGACGCGCCCTGGAGCTTGAGCCTGGGTCCTCAGAGACGTGGTACCACGCTGGGATTGCGCTCTCATTTCAGAAGCGCTTCGACGAGGCACTGGCCTGCATTGAGAGGTGCGTTGCGATCGAGCCAGGCTCGGCACGGGCACACTTCGCGCGTGCCTACCTGCTGCAGTCCCTGCAACGTCCGCAAGATGCGGTCCTCGCCTATGCGCGGGTGCTCGAACTCGACCCCAACTGGCCGTTTGCCAGGGGGACCTTGCTCCACGCGCAGATGTCGATCTGCGACTGGAGCCAGTTCGAGTCGTTCTCGAGCGCAATACGCGTAGCGCTTCGCGAGGGTCGCAAAGTGGCCGAGCCTTTCGGCTACCAGGCGATCGGTGAGTCGCCCGAGGATCTCTGGCGCGTGGCGCGCCTCTATTGCGCCGATCGCTATCCCCCGGCGGCCCGCGCAATCTGGCAGGGCGAGCGCTATCGCCACCGGAGGATTAGGCTGGGATATGTCTCGGGTGAATTTCGTAGCCAGGCGACTGCCATTCTGATGACGGAGCTCTTTGAGAAGCACGATCGGGGGCAGTTCGAAATCATCGCGTTCGATAATGGCTGGGACGATGGCAGCGACTATCGCGTTCGGATCAATTCGGCCTTCGATGCGATCGTTGACATCAGCCGCCTTGGCGACGTTCAGGCAGCGGCGGAAATCAGAACGCGCGAGATAGACATTCTCGTGAATCTCAATGGCTACTTCGGATTCGGCCGGCAGGGAATCTTTGCCCTGCGTCCCGCTCCCATCCAGGTGAACTACCTCGGGTTTCCAGGGACACTCGGCGCAGCCTACATGGACTACATCATCGCCGACCACCATATCATTGCGCCCGAAGACGAGCGATACTTCGACGAGAGAATTGTACGGTTGCCCGATACCTATCAGGTCAACGACAGCCAGCGCCCCCGTGCCTTGGTCTCGCCCGGCCGGAGTCAGTCGGGACTGCCCGAGACAGGCTTTGTCTTCTGCTGCTTTAACAACAGCTACAAGCTCACTCCGAAGATGTTCGGCGTCTGGGCTGGGCTACTCGAGGGCGTCCCCGGTAGTGTACTTTGGCTGCTCGAGGACAACGCCGCGGCGTCCGCCAACCTACGCGAAACACTGGGCCGCCGGGGGGTTGAGCCCTCGCGACTGGTCTTCGCACCCCGCGTCGAACTCGCGGAGCATCTGGCGCGGCACCTCTGCGCGGATCTCTTTCTCGACACGCTTCCCTACAATGCCCATACCACCGCCAGCGACGCGCTTTGGTCGGGACTGCCGCTTGTGACCTGCAAGGGCGATACCTTTCCCGGTCGCGTCGCGGCCAGCCTGCTGTCGGCCCTTGGCCTACCCGAGCTGGTCACCGTTTCCTTAGACGACTACGCAGCCCTGGCGCTGCGCCTCGCGACGACGCCCGCCCTGCTGGGTGCGGTGCGCGCCAAACTCTGCGCCCATCGGACGACGCATCCCCTGTTCGACAGCTCGCGCTTTCGTCGCCACATCGAGGCAGCCTACAGCCGAATGTGGAGACAGCACGAGCAAGGTATGCCGCCCCTGGGCTTCTCCGTCGAGCCGCTCGGCTGAAGACCGAATCAACGGTGGCCCTCCACGTGGCGGCCCGGCTGGACGGCACCCGGCCGGCTCAGTAAGACTATTTCTCTCCCTTCAGACATTTTTCATCGGTTTCCTTACAGTCCGCGGAACCGAATCCAAGGACTTCGACGCTGAGAATACCCGCAGCGAAGTTCTCTCCAGCGGACGTCGCCGCCGCGTTGGCGGCGCTTCGTGCTGCCTCCTCTGCGGCCTTGTCGGAACCCGTAGCCGAGGCCGAGCCGCTGGCTGCCAGAGTCGAGGCCACACTTCCCGAGACGGCGGTCGGGACTCCCGTCGAAGTACCCTGCGAGGCAAAATTGGAGGAATTGACGATCTCGCGCGCAAAGACGAACAGATTTCCACCCGACGTCACTCCGGCCTCGCCGGCATTGATGATTCCCTCTGGAGCAAACAGATAGATGCTCCCTGCTGCCGGAGGATGCGGTTGAGCGGGATTGGCAGGTGTCGTGACGGTCTGGATGCCACTTCCTGACACTCCATTGGACAGGACATACTCATAGCTGCCGCTTGGCAAGCGGATGCGCTGCGGTGCCGGAGCGGTCACGGACGTCTTCGCACCGCGTCCGGCATCGATATTCCCCAAGGTGGTGAAGATCTCGATATCGCCGCCTTCGGCGGTCACGACCTTGCCCGAATTGATCGTGAAATTGTCGCTCAGGTAGCTGTTGATCGCACCACCTGCATTGGTGATGACCCCGATCTGCTCGGTCAAAGAGGGCGTCGTCAGGCCCACCGTGATGTTGCCCGCCGGTGCCAGGAGATCGATGGTGCTGCCTGAATCGGTCTGGATGGATGTTTGATAGCTATTGAGGTCGCCTCCCGTGAACTTCGCCTTCCCGAAGAACAGTCCCATGACCGCCTGGGCCTCGTCTTTGTAGTTGGGCGTGATGCCTTTCGCGGCATCCTTGAGTTCAAGCGTCTGCAGGGTACTTTCCACCAAGGCCAGATTCGCGGGTGCGCTCGCGCCGCCCGACGACGTATAGGTCTTGTAGACGGCTTCCAGGCCATCGGTTGTGATCTCCTGCTCGCCCACGGCGCGCAAGCCAAAAAGAGCGCTATCCAAATTGGCGACATCGAGCTGTCCCGACACCCCAGGCACCACGGTTAGGCGTGCGCTCTGGGCGATCGGCAGGCTCGGATCAAAGGTCGCGCCCACCGCCTGCAATCCCCCCTGCCCGAGATTGATAGTGCCCGCGGCTTCCAAAAGCAATTGCCCGGGTCCGCCCATCTGGATCAGATTCGTGGGCACCGTGATCGAACCGGAGTTCGCTTGCAAGATGGAAAGGTCGTTCGAATTGAGATTCTGAAGGTCGGTAAACTCCGCAGTCGTGATGCTTCCTCCCGCATAGATACGGGCGACCGCCGGAATGACGAAATTGGAACCCGAGATGTTGCCGGTAAGGGCCTGTATGTCGACGAAGTAGGGGGATCCGCTATTGCGCGTCACGATCTCGCTCGGGGCAACACCGCTTAACTGCTCGGCGATCAGCGTTTCGCTCACCGTACTGTTGGCGACAGATGTCGTTGGATTCGACCAGCCCGGCAAATTCGATGGGTTCAGATCGAGACCAAACAGATTCAAGCCGGTGATCGATCCGTCTGCGTAGAACGTCCCCCTACCTGCGGCGGACGGATAGAGAACGTTACTGAAGGTCGCAACTGAACCAGCGCCAGTGAGGTCACCCGACCAGGCAACGGCTGAGACGATTGGCGGCAGAACCGTGGGCTGACTGGCCTGGCTCTGGATCTGCGTCCGATCGGACGAATTAAGCCCGTTGCGATACGCCAGATTGCCTCCCAATACCAGGTCCCCTCCGAGGGCCAGGAGGTCGACCTCGTCGGTGGGTGAATAGGTGAAAAACGAGCTGCGTAGCGGGAGCCTGGAATTGAAGCTCGGATCGGTTCCGACAGAGTTGGTCAAGAGCACTGCGGTCGGATCGGCAATGTCCTGGATGGCGATGCCCCCCCCGCTTTGGACCTTCATCGACGCTCCTTGGGTCGAACTCGAGTCGCTCTGACCCATGAGGTAGAGCTGGGTCGGGCTGGCGACTGTCCCGACACTGCCGGCCGCAAAGAGCGTCGCATTGCCGCGGGCGACCAGATAGTCGCCGCCCAGGATGTTCCCGCCTGCGCGGACATTCAGATTACCCCCGCCAAACACCGTGAGTGACGGGAGGCCGTTGGCGATAGTCACCAAACCGGCCGTCGCGACCATCGCCGGCAGGTCGTTGATGTCGTTGCCGGCGGTCAGGGAGATGTCACCGCCGCCAAATGTACCCAGGCCATCGAAGAAGTTCGAACGATAACTGTACCAGTCGCCGCTCGGCGGTGCGCTGTTCGAGCCGCGATCGCGGCGCATCCAATCCGTGATCCACTCGCTGGCAACGCCCGTAGCGTCGTGCTGCGCGCTAATCGTAATACTGCCGCCTTGCGAGCCCCAGCGATTTTCAGAATCGGGGACCGCTGTCTCACCAACGGTGTAGATCACTGCGTGCGCATTGGCGAGGCTGAAATCGTTGCCCGCCGCAATCGCGATCGAGCCTGTTCCGGTGCGGAGCGCCGACGCCGCGGTTCCGAGGATGACGTTGCCCTGGCCGGACGTGGCAAAGCTCGACAGGGGATTGACTGCCAACGGATCGGCCGCATTCAGATTCGCCCCACCCGCGATCTGCACGCCCCAGCTTGCCCCAGCGGGCAAGGAGGTGTTGTTCGGCAGCCCGATGAAACTGTTGACGACGACATTGCCTGCGGCGCGCAGCGTCAGGGTTCCGACGTCGCCGGCGGCGAGCCAATTGGCGGTGGTCAGGTCCCAGCCGGTATTGAGGGTCAGATTCCCCGTCGAGTCCAGTTCGACGGCGCCCTGGAGTTGGCGCTGCGCGCTCGCGACCGGGTTGACACCGCCATCGACGGTCAGCCCGCCAAAAAGGTTCGCTAAACCCGATGCGGTGGTCTGGTTGATGAAGTTCGCATTGCTTGCTGCATAGCTCGCGATGTTTCCCGCGAGCGGTGCGCTCGTCGAGTAGAGCGCGCGTCCCTGCGCGATCACTTCTGCAGGTGTGTTGCCTCCCGGACCCTGACTCTGAATGGTCCCATCCAGTGAGGCGAGGATACCGGTCTGGGTGGCATTCTGGTTGGCCACGAAAGTCACGGATCCGGCGCTGCCTCCGAGGGCGGGGCTTAGATCAATGGTTGCGCCCTGCTGGAAAACGAGTCCCGCCTGCAAGGCGAGGTTGGTCGCTCGGCTATCGATCGTGACCGCTCCCCCATTCGCACCGGCAATACCAGCGCCCCCTGATGAACTGGTGGCGCTCGCATTGATGACGGCGCCCGGATTCAGGACCACCCCATTGCCACCATAGAGGGCAACCTTGCCCCCTCCAGCTGCGCTGTTCGCGTCAAGCTCTCCATTGATGATCACTGAACCCTGGTCTGCCGATAGGGTAAGGTCATGCGCGATGATATGGTCCGAGCTCGCGACGACGAGATCGCCGCTTTGCAGCTCGAGGCTTCGTGCCCCGGTGAATCCGCCGGCATTCAGGACGGCATTGATCTGGCTAAATCCAGAAGGAGCCAGCTGACCGGCAACGAGGGTCGCGCTGCCTTGTTGGCCGGCGGTGCCGCCGGTCCCCAGCAGCGTGCCCTCGGTCTGAATTTGCGCTGCTGCAAGGAACAGGGCGCCTGCATTCAGGGCGGGTCCGGCGGCAACCGAGATGCTGCTGCCGGTAGCGAGATTGATGAGGCCATTGGCGCTAAGCGCGACGCTACCGGCATCGGCGGTCACCGTCGCGCCGTTGAATGATTTCGATGCGCCCCCCACATCGATGAGTGCGCCCGGCTCAAGAATCAGGTTGCCCGCTGCGCCTGCCCCGTTCGCCATCAGCACGACGCTGCCCGACTTCATGACGATCGCAGCGCTATCGTCAATCGAACTCGCGACCAGATTCAGCTGTGCGCCGACACCTGAAGGAGGTACTTGGTTGCTCCCAGAAGCACTGAGGGTCAAGGGGAAATACGTGGGGCCGGCGGCCGCGTTGAGATCGGCTGCCTGGAGCGTCGCCTGGGCGCCGCTTGCACCCGTGATCTGGGCGGTCCGGATCGCGGTCGGGGCCGCGCTGTCGAGCTCACCGGCGCCCGTCGCAGTCAGCGTACCGGCAAGATTCAAGCTGACTGTGCCAAAGCCCGCGATCAGCTTTGTACCCTGACCCAGCGTGGCTTGGTTCGCACTGATGGCCAGTGCTCCCGCCGCAGGCAGGGATGCGTTCGATACCAGGCCCGAAGTGTTTTGAAACGCGAAAGAGCCGGCCTCGATGGTCGTGTTGGCAGCCGCATTGGAGGTCGAGCCGAGATGCGCGAGGAGCGCCGTCGCGTCGAGCGTCAAGTTACCCAGCTGCGGCCCCCCAAGTACCGTCGCTCCATAGATGTCGATCGAGCCGGTGCTGCTCAAATCAAGCGTTCCGAGCTGCGCGAAATTCGCGAGTTGCCCGTTCGTCAAGCTCAATCCGGCATTGGTCGGAAGGCCGGTGACGTCGCCAAGGCTGATACCGGGCGCCGCGAGCGCGATACCCCCGCCGGGAGCGACATGCAAGGTTCCCGCAACCTGGGTGCCTTGCGTGGCATTGAGCTGGATCGAGGACTGCGCGTTGATGGTCGCGCCTGCATCCACGAGTATTTCGCCGCCCGCGGCGCCCCCGGTCGGACCGCGCGTCACCGTCACAAGTCCAGAATTTGAGGCCCGGACCAGCGCACCCGAAGGGTCGGCCACGATGGGCAGTTGTTCGCCCAAGGCCCGGCCACTCGCAGTCACCACGCTGCCCGGCTTGAACTCGATGCTCTGGCTTGCCGTCAGGATGAGCTCGGAGGCCGTCAGGGGGGACTGGGCGGTGTTCTCGACCACGATGTCGCTCGCGCCCGAGGTGATCGTGGCAGTGCCATCCGCAATGGTGCGCGTACCACCGATCAGGAGGTCACCTCCGAACTTGGTCAGCTGGCCCGCCTGGAATTGGACGAAACTGGAGTCGATCGCGGGATTTCCGGTCTGATCGACGATCGCGATCTTCGTAGCGGTCAGATCGACCTCGCCACCCGCGCCACCCGCTGCGCCTTGCGTGTCGAAGGTTCCGGCAAGCTGCAAAGACGTGCCCGCATCGACGACTAGGTGACCCGCATCGGCCGTGGTCGAAGGCGTCGGCAACCCAGCGGTCTTCGCATACTGAACGAAGAAACTGCTCCGATCGAGGTTGTAGTCGGACGCCTTCAGTGCAGCGGCTGCACCCGGTTGCAGGATCACGCCGATTGTCTGGCTCTGCGAAATGTCGGTATTCGCGACGGCCAACTGGGCGCTCACCACCGCAGTGCCATTGGGGAGACTATAGCTCGCGCCAAAAGGAAGGTTCTGGTACTTGTTTGCTGTTTGCACCTGCACCAGATAGGCCCCCGGTAGGAGCGCATAGGTGGCCGGCAGCAGGACATAGTTGCCTTGAGGCACGACAGCTCCCGCGCCGATTTTGATGCTGTTGTAGACCGCCGCGTCACGGTTCTGGGTCGGCGAGAAGCCGATGCCGTCGTCCGCCCGGGCCGCGATATCCGGATCGTACGGGGCCGCGGGGAGGTGTGCGGCCGGCAGGATCGCATAGGTGTTCGGTTGCAGTAGAAGGTCCTGTGAGCTCGAGGAGTGCGGCACGAACTCGATGCCCAGAATATCCCCTCCTCCCGCAATATCGACCACGGCACCGGGCTTCTGGTCGATGTTTTGGGCGCTAAAGGAAATGTTCTTGGTCGGTGGCGCCACGATCTCGTTGAAACCAGGATCGTTGTTGGTCGCAGAATAGAGCCACTGGATCCCGGCATTGGTCTCGCCGAACGGTACCAGCAGGCCCGCACCGGATACCGAGGTTCGGCTCTGTGGACCCAGATTCAGGTTGGAGCCGGCTGCGAGCGTGATCTCGCCAAAGGGTGCAATGAGCACCCCGTTCTGGTTAATCTCATCCGCGGAGAGGGTAACTTGACCGCCTGCGGACAATGCGGGTGCCGCAGCATGTCCGTTACCCTGGATGGTGATCACCCCACCTTGAACCCGTGTGGCGTCGCCCGCAGTCGCATCGGGTTGATCGGCCACCTGCACGCTGAACTGCGATTGCGTGGTCGGGTAGACCTGCGCCGCCACCAGGTTGATATTGGCTTGGCTTGTCAGCGAGCCGATCAAAGCAGCCCCGGCGGGCGAACCCGGTGAGCCGACTTGACGCCCGCTCAGCCGCAGGTCGCTCTGACTGACGATATTGACCTGTTGCGCCCCGTTGATGGTGAGGCTGCCGAACAGATCGACAACCGCGCCCTCTGCGGTAAAGGTTCCGGTGCCCGACACGGTGGGAACCGGAGTCGAAGGCGAACCATCCGAGGCCAACCCGTTGTGCAGCGGCGTGGGACCATTGGTCTGATTGATCAGATCCGGTACGCGCGAGCCAAACGAGTTGGCCAATTCCAGTTGCGCGCTCGCAAGCGACACATTGGCACCGGGGCTAAGAAGATACTCCGGGGAGTCGAGCGTGATGCCGCGCGCAAAAGTCGCGTTGACCTGACCCTGAAAAACGATGGCCGATTCACTTTGGAGGCGTATTTTGTCGAAGCCTGCGGACTGCAGCGAGGCCATCGAGAGGCTCGCGTCGATCGCTCCATCCGCAGGCGGCGGTACATCACCCTGGCTCACCACGATGTTGCGCGAGAGCGATGTACTGGGTGCATAGGTGCCGGCGTTGCGATTGGTCAGGGTCGCCACAAAGCTGCCACCTGCATTCTGCGCAGTCCCGCCTGCTGCGTCGATGGTGCCATTCATGCTGATACCGTCGGTCGATGAAATCGTGAGGAGCCCAGCGTCGCTGCCGAGGATAGGCGTCACGAAGGGCTGGGTCGTGGTCCCCGTGGCGACGCTTAGCGCGTGGCTCGTGCCACCGATGTCAATGGTCGACCCGGGAAGGGCCGTGACGCTGCCATTGCGGGCCGACAGCGAGACCGTGCCGCCGCCGAGGATCGAACCTGTTGTGAGCCCCTGCGTGTTGGGCGTCGTGACGAAAATTCCCGCCGTTGAGAGTACTGAGGAACTGCCAAGGATCAGGGGAACTGCGGCAAGGTCGTTGCCCGCAGCATTGAACTGGCCCGTGACATTCAAATTGATCGTGCCGTCGGGGGCCGTAAGGCTGCCATCGACCGTGATGCCGCCTGCTGCCTGTAAGGTAATCGTCGATTTTGGATTGGTGACGATGGCGGCACCCGTCTCGACGACGAGCGGGCTGCCCGATAGATTCGGTGCTCGCAGGGCGACGTTGGTGGTTCCGGCCGAGTACTCGGGTCGGGTGTAGAACTGTGCGATGCCTGCGAGATTGCCTCCGGACGGCAAGCTGGCGGCTGCTTTCGCGTCGACGATTTCGGTCTGAGTGGTCGGGGCGATCGTGGTTCCGGCAGCGACGTTCAGTCCATAGGCTCCAGTGACGTCGTAGCTGGAAAAACCACCCTGAGTGAAAAAACTCGGGGCGAGCGCCAGAACCGGGGTGGCACCCGATGCGCTCGCACCTGGCGCATCGGCAATCGAGACGTTGCCGGCACCGAGGATCAAGCTGCCGCCTGTAGCGAGCGAGTAGCCCTTAAGCGTGCCATCGATCTGGTTGGTCGTGATCGGTGTGGTGCGGTTGGCGTCGTTGATCTCGAACGTCGAGGCACTAATCGAGATCTTCCCGCCATTGCCGCCGGTGATCGCACCGTTCTTCCCGATCTGGCCACCGCCGGACACATCGATCACACTCCCCGCAAGGATATTGTTGGACGGCGCGATCAATGCGATGCTGCCGCCCTGCGTAGTGGGGATTGCGGCGGTGGGCGCTGCGCCGGAGGGTGCCGCCATCGCCGTCGGCAGAACCGGTCCCAGGGGCGCGCCGGTCGGAGTATCGTCATTCAACCAGATCCCCGCCGTGGAGAGGAGGCTGCCTGGGTGGAGCGTGACTGATTGCGCCGGCGGTGCGCTTACCGGCAGATTAGGATTCGCACTGGGCAACGACCCCGGTTCAATCGTCGCCAGGGTGACAGTTCCTGACGGGGCGACGAGCGACCCGGACACGTTGATCGCCGACGCGTTCAGATTGATGGTGCCGCCGATCGGGCTCTTAAGCGTGACGTTGGACGGAACGGTTATCGTCCCGTCGGCGGTGAGATTGAGGGTGTCGAATTGAATCGGCGTCGTGGCCGACCCGCCGAGCGACGTTGCCCCGAGAACCCCGGTGCCCGACTCGGCCGGCGTCAAAGATGTTGAAGCGCTAAAGCCCGGCGTAAGCGTGTCGCTGGCCGACTGGACGATGGTGAGGTTATCGACCCCGTAGCTCTCGGACGAACCGGCGAGTGGCGCTATCGTCAGCGTCCCCCCCCGTGGCGCATTGGCGAGCTGATTCGGCCCGACCGTGACCTGTGCCTGGAGGCGACCATCGAGGACGAGACCGGTCGCTTGGTTGAAGGTGATCGAGCCGGCCGAGGCACCCTGTGCATACGCCGGTGAGTAGCTGGCCAGATTGAAGAGCGGATTGGCAAACGTCTGCGTCAGACCCCATTGTGGATGGTTGACGCTAAACGAATTCAGCACTTCGACATATTGGACATTCTCGGGCGCAGTGTTGATGTTGTAGATCTTGCCATCAGCGCCAAGCAAGGCAGTGGTCGTCTCATAGCCGCCCGTATAGTTGAAACCTCCACCCGAGACGTTGACGACCGAGCCGCTTCGATCGATCACATCCCCCGCGGAGTTGAAGAACACGCTGCCACCGGCCGCGGCCTTCTGCGGGACCGAAAACAACTGGCCCGAGATATATCCCGAGAGATCGAGAATGTTGTTCGGATCCCTCAGGTCCACGACGACGGTGCTGCCCTCGAGCAACCCGCCCTTCTGGTCCGGTGAATTGGCGAGCTCGTTCGAGGTCACCTTGAACGTCAGGAGGTTGTCAGAGAAAGGGACCGTGCTCCAGGAGCCCGATGCATCCACGATGCTCCCCTGATCCAGATAGATCCGGCTGCCCGTTGGATCGGAGTTATCCTTGGCCGTCATGTAGACCGAGCCACCCGGTGCTATGACCTTGCCCTGGTCGATGATCGTCTTGCCGGTGATGCCGACCGAGCCACCGACCCAGGTCTGGGCTTGCGACAGTTTGGTCGGATCGATGGTGTCTGGAAGCGCTTCGGTCACGCTTCCTGGTGCCAGCGTGACTGTGCCGCCATTTCCATCGACGGTTCCGGCCTGCAGGTAGACGGTTCCATTGTAGAGGGCCGCGCTGCTTGCCGATACTCGTCCGGCCTGATTCACAGCGAGGCCGGCCAGCGTCACGTTGCCGCGGGCCGCACTGATCTGGCCCGTGTTCTGCAGGAGCCCGGTCAGGTTGACAGGGCTGTCCCCGGCGCTCACCTCGACCACGAAACCGCGCAGGCTCGCCGGCGCCGTGCCTTCATTGGAATAAGGGCTATAGCCGAGCGGAGGATTGGCAACACCAGGATCGTAGAGATAAACCGAAGCGCCCGCCGCTAGAATCACCTGCCCGTCAGGCGCTGTGATGATCCCGCTGGTGTTGTTGACGACCGGCGCGATGATGAGAATTGAGCCGCCGCTGGCTGCCGTGATCTTGGGGGCCTGCGCCGCGCTGTCGCCCTGGCGCCCGATCTGGATCGAGCCGGTGGGCACGGTCGGGGTTGGATTGCCCGACGAGTCGTAGCCGCCGACAAAGGTGGGAGAGGCGACTGAGCCCTGGGTCGGACTGGTCAATCCCGCCGCAAACACGCCATTGCCGATATTTAACGTCGAGGCCACGAGACCACCGACATTTACCTGCGAGCCGCGGTCGAACAGGATGCCGTTCTGGTTGACGAGGTAGACAATCCCGTTGGCCTTGATCGCTCCCTGGATGATGCTGGGGGAGAGGTCGTAGATCCGGTTCAGAATCGCTGCGCTCGCGTTGGGCTGCTTGAAGATGACTGAGCTTGCGCTACCGACGTTGAAGGACTGCCACTCGACGATGGCGTTTTGCAGGCTCTGCGAGACCGTCAGTGTCGATCCGCCGCGACCGTTGGGGGCCGCGGTACCCACGACCGCACCTGAAATGACCCCGTTCGGATTCAGAATCGGAACGGTACCGGGACGCACCTGGGCCCCGGCATTGCCCCAGGCAAGCGCCAGGCATGCGGAACTCACGGCGAGCGCCATCTTCGCAAGCCGGAAGCGCGGCTCTCCCAGGAATGACGGGTCTTGGAGTGTTCGAGGGGAGTCGTGGAACTCGCGAGCCCTGGGATTCTTCGAAGGCGGTTTCATCGGCGGATTCAATTTGGCAGGAAAATGAGACGAGGCTGCGACAGCAGGCGTTCGGAGTGGCACGGAACTACACCCAGTAGACACTCAATATCTGACGAGATTAGGTCACATGCTCCGGCGGAAGGACTCGATCGTGGTAGAAGGGAATTTCGCTCATGCAGCAAGCAAGAACAATTTTGTTCCTCCTGAAATGGAAAAACCCGGTGTTAAAAATTAACACCGGGAGTGGGCCTCTCGGCGTTGCTCTGTTGGCAACGCCGGGCACAGCAGCAGAACGATCTCAGCAGCCGTCGAGCTTGAAGAAGCGCTCCATCAGGGCGTGTTCGGGTTCGGCGGGGCGATCGCGACCGGGGCGTTGGCCGGGGTGGCCGGATTGCAGGATTGGCCGGTACCCGTCACGTTGCGTGCGAACGGGTTGATCGGATTCGCCAGAACGTTCGCCGCAGTAAACGAGGCGGGAAGCGCGGTTCCAGTGACGGCACCCGAAGCGAAGTTATAGCCGTTGACCAAGAGTCCGGAAGGTGATCCCCAGGATGTCACGATCGCGCCATCGACGTCGCCGATCGGCACAACGTCGTTGAATTCGGAGACGATCGTGCCTGCCTCGGTTGCGCCCGCGGCACCGCCCTGACCATTGTGCGACGGGAGCTGGGCCGAAGCCTCGAACCAGTCGTTGTAATAGCCCTTGGCGACGTTATAGATCGAGGGCGAGTAGCCGTTGATCTTGACGAATGCAAAGCCGTTGTTCGAGCCAGCAGTACTCGGCTGATCGGTACCGCCCAGCAGCCCGATACCACCCTGATTTTGTTTCCCGAGTTGTGTCAGGCAACCCTGCACCTTGCCGCCGCTGGTTCCCGCGAATACGGCGAAAGGCTGACCCTTTGGACTGTTGTAGTTGAACGACGCTGTGATCGAGGACGTGGTGCAGTCTGCCATCACGTTCGCGCCGTCCACGGTGCTAGCCGGCAGGAACTTCAATGCGACGTTGGGATTGCAGATCTCGGTGGTGTAATAGATCTCGGTCGAAGTCTGCGTTCCTGAGGAGACGATACCCCCTAGCGTCTGATCGGTACGGCGAGCGATGTAGATGTTGTCGTCGACCAGTGTACTGCCCGTCGCAACACCGAGCTGCGACCAGTTGGTGATCGCGCCCACATAGATTCCGTTGACGACCTCGCTCGACAGACTTGGCATATTGGCTTCGTCAGCACCGGTGCCAAGGCCCTCCTTCGCCTGGAGCAGGGCATAGACATTCTTCGAGACCGGCACGCCGAAGATCTGGGCGGCGATCGGCGTGACCGTTGCGGTCGTGACACCACCCGGCACGAAAATGGGTGGCTCCACATCGGAGAGACCGAGGTCAGGCAGCACATCCTGGATGTAAGCACCCGCAGTCGCTGAGATCCCCGCGCAGTTGTGGATCACAACCGAATTCACAAGCGACGAGCCCCCACCGACCACGATGGTGCTGGTGACGGGGCAGGCGGTGGTCGATGCGCCCAGGGCCGTGATCATGCCGGTGGGACTGATGAACGGACGGGTCTTGCCCGCGCCGTCAATGGCCAAGACGCCGTTGGCCGAACCGTTCGTTGATTCCTTGTAGAACCCGAAGTACTTGCCGGCGGTGGGCGTCTGGCAGAAGACGGCGTACTCGTTTGACCCGACATACTCGTCGATCGTACTCACCTTGCACTGATTTGCGAGAATGCGCAACAGTGCAGGATCAAGGGCCGACGAGCCCGAGACATAGACCTCTGTCTTGTTGGCGGCGGCGATGGCGTTGTAGGCCTCGGGGGTGATCGCGAAAGCTGATGCGGATAAGACTGCGAGGGCCGAACCCACGGCCATCGTAATGGGTTTCAAATTCATGTTTTCCTCACTCGATTTTTTTGAGTCCCGGTACCGCGGGTACCGGGACGGCAGGGATTTGCCCGCAACGGTGGGCGATGAAGACTTACGCAGCCCGGCGACGACGGCCTACGCCGAGCAGACCGACAAGGCCCGACCCCATTAGCCAAACGGCGGCGGGGATCGGCACAGCGGAGACGCCACCGCCGTACGTGTAGGTCAGGACGCCCGCGCTCGATAGCGAAAAGTAGGAGCCCGTAACCCCAGCCGGCAGGCCGGATCCGGCATACTGTATTGTGGTGGCCTTCAAGGCATTTACGCCTGAATGGGTGGCAGTCGAATTCCAAAGGTATGAATTGGAACCGAGCGCGGCACCCCTGACGTTCAGGAAGTCATTAAGGAACTGGTTAGCCATGAAATTGCCACCGTTGGTCGCCGCCGTGCCTTGACCGTTGGCTTGGTAGGGGGCGCCGCCGGCGTTATTGACCGCTGTGAGGTAGCTGGTGAAGGCGGTGAGTCCGGCGTTGTTCAAACCGGTGTTGTTGGGTGACGGGTTAAGCGTCGCTGAGGCGGCCGAGGTGTAGACCCAGTTGTTCAGGGCGAGCTGCTCGGCCGAGATCAGGCCGTACGATGCGCTAGCGTCGCTACCAAAGACCGATGCGATCAGGGCCGTGTCGGATGCCGACAGCAGATCGGTCAGGTGATTGGTCGTGACGAAGGCGCTGCCTACGCCGAGCTGGCTGTAGGTGATGCCGGTATCGATCGTCAGCGCGACACCGGGCAGCGCCTGTCCGGCTGGCTGAAGAGTGTTATCCCAGACCGTCAGTACCAGGTCGCTGCCAGTGGCTGGAAGGTTGATCGTCGTACCGGCCGAAGCTGCGCCCGCCGCGACCAGGGCTGCTGCAGCTGCGATCAGTTTCATTGTGAATTTCATATGTTCTCCTGAAGATGTACGAGGAAGGACACAAAGGAGGAACCGCCCCCTGTGCGCTACTGCAAGACCCGGAGTGGCAATCCTCTTGCCCATCCGGGAGCCGGGGAACCCCGACTTACCCGAAAACACCTGCTTTTCTTTCGGACCTTCGCACTCTATTGGGGTCTTGTGACATGGGTACCCGGTCGATTCACGTCCCGTATGACTAGAACGGACTAGTCTCGACCGCTCCCAACCAGGACGCGGGGCGAAGAAAACCCCTAGACGGCGCGGTCCGGACGGCGTCATCGCCTGAAAATCCAGATATTTCAGGTCATGAGAGTCGGCAGATCGATACCGGTCCATGGAGGTGCGGCATGGGCCCCACGCGGGACGTGCGCCTGCGCTCAGTCTTCAGGGACGGTGTGGGAGAGTCTCGGGCGACTGGGTATTTCGGGAAGACGGCGCGGGGCCGGCCTCGACGACGCCCTGGGCGCTGGTGGCGAGAAAATGCCACTCGCGATAGGTTTTCGCCTGCTCAGGAAAGCTTAGGCCGTCGGGGAAATTCTTCTGTTTCAAGGGACGCTCCCCCGAGGTACTGTAGACGCCAATGATTCCACCCTGTGGAGTTTTCAGAAGCCCCCACTCTTTGGAATTCGTCATCGGGTCGACGTAGATCTGCCTTAGGTGGTGCAGCCCGACAAGGCTGCGCTGATCGCTGAGGAGTTCGCTTAGCTCCGTCGGAAAGGGCTGCGCAACGCGACCGCTCGAGACTGCATAGCTGTCGATGGCCGCGGCGATCTGCTCGCCAGCGAATACCAGTTGCAGCTCCTTCTCGCGCCGCGACTCCACGCTGTGGACGATTGAGGCCGCCGCCAGCGCCAGGCAGAGCAATGCAATCAGGAATAACAAGCCCAGGTAGGTGAATCCCGATTGCGCGACCCATGGCTGGCTTCGGGTTGCGCGCGTGATCCATCGCGCTAGTCGGTGCGCGGCCTCCATCCGGACGCCTAGCGTTGCTCCCGACTGCTCTTGACCGCCTGCTCGATACAGGTCCCGAACTCGCGACCGATCCGCTCACCGTCGTAGAGGGCCGTACCCGCCAACTGGGACCGGGCCCGGCTACGGAATTCGGCGAGCCCTGCCGGGTCGGCGGCGAGAGCGACAGCGCGCGCGACGAACCCGGCGGGACTCGCCGCCACCCATTGATCGAGTCCCGCGCTCTTCAGGATCGAGGCACCCATCCGGGAGACGTGCGTCGCGCCGCTCAAGGTCACAACCGGAACGCCCATCCAGAGCGCTTCACAGGTTGTGGTCGCGCCGTTGTAGGGGTACGTGTCCAGGGCGATGTCCATCTCCCGGTACTGTTCCAGGTGAGACCGGGTCTCGGCGGACCAGCGAATCATCGTCAGTCGCTCGCGCGCGATGCCGCATGCATCGAGCACCGCGAGAACTCTCGCGCGGGTACGGTCGAAGGCCGGCGCCGAGGTCTTCACGTAGAGCCTCGAATCCGGAACGGCCTCGAGGACCGCGCTCCACAGCATGAGCGTACGGTCGGTGATCTTGGCGGCATTGTTGAAGGAACCAAAAGTCACGAAACCATTGTCCTGCATCGGCGGCGGCCCCGATTCCGGATCCAAGCCCGGGTTGTAGCAAAACATCCCGCCCGGAATCCGCAGCGGCTGCTCCGCAGAAAGATTCGGCTCGCCTGGGGGATCGATTGTGGGGTCGGTGATGCGGTAGTCGATCTCGGGCAGACCGGACGTGGTCGGATACCCGAGATAGGTCATCTGCAAAGGCGCCGGACGGGCTGCAACGACCTTTAGGCGGTGTCCCCCGGTGTGACCCGACAGATCGATGAGCACATCGAGGTCATCGGATCGAATGCGCCGCAAGAGCGCGGTATCGCCCATCTTCAGGCAGGGTATCCAGGCACTCGCCGATCGCTGCAGCCGCTCCGAGACTGCATCGGTGATGACCGAATTGTGGTATCCGACGATCTCGAAGCGTCCCGGATCGAGGTGGGTCCAGACCTTCTCAAGAAAATACGATACCGAGTGCTGCCGCAGGTCTCCCGAGATGAAGCCGATCCGGATTTTCGCGCCTGCGGTTGCGGCGAGCCGGGGTGCGGCCGACGCGGAAAATCCAGCAAAACGCGCGAGCTTCTGCGCCGCGATTCCACCGAAATGGTCGCGCGCACGGCGGTGCTCCGTGGCAATCTTTACCGGATCCTCGCTCCGATAATTCAGCGACATCAGGTAGCCGGACCAACTCCCTTCGCCGGACACCTGTTCTGCGGCCTGGCGATAGTACTCGAGGCTTTCGGCGGCGTCACCGCGGGTGAGGGCCTGTAACCCGAGCGGCTGCAGGAGCCCCTTGTTTTCCGGAGCGCGCTCGGTGACGTGGCGAATCCACTTCTCGGCTTCCTCGACCTTGCCGACCTCGAGCAGCAGCCCAACCAGATTCAGCGGTACTTCAACGGCATTCGGGTGCCCCGCCAGCCACTGTTCGTAGATGGCGTGCGCGACACCCAGTTCGCGAAGCCGGAAGTAGCAGTCGCCCAGACTGACGCACAGGTCCTCGCGCTCCGGGGCAAGCCCCAGGGCGCGGTTCAGCACGGCAGCGGCCTCATCCAGTTCACCGCGCGCGACCAAGGCCTTGCCGAGGTTGGCGACGACGGTCGCATCGTCGGGCGCAAGCCGATCCGCCTCGCGCAATGCCTCCAGCGCGTGCTCCTCTGCTGCGACGATCCGTGCCTCGCTGACGGCTTGCCCCCCTTCACTGTGCTCAACCTGGAGTCGGCGCTGTTCCAGCAAAGCCTTGCCCAGATTCGCGTGTGCCGCCGGCAGCTCGGGCATGAGCCGGATCGCCTCGCGGTAACACCTGATCGCGTCTTCAAGGTCCCCCTGGGCACGCCGAACGATGCCGAGGCTCACCCATGCCTCGGCAAAGCGCGGCGCGAGGGTCAATGCCCGTCGATAGGCGGCGGCGGCTTCGTCGAGCTGACCGGCTTCCTTAAAGGCACGCCCCAGGGTAAATTGAAGATCCGCGCTTCCCGGATCGAGCAACACGGCCTTCTTCGCCCAGCCAAGAGCGTCGAATTCCTTGCGCGCGGCGGCGATGCCGATGGCGGCCATCCAGTAGTGTGCCTCGACCGATCTTGGATGCTGCTGCAATTCAGCGCGAACCAGCATTTCCGCGCCGTCGTAATGGCCGGCCGAAAGGAGATAAGGTAGCTCGGCCGCCCACGAGTTCTTTGCGGGAGAGCGGACTGTCGATCGGATCGGGCGTGGGGCGAGGGAATTCTGCTTGGCCATAGGTCAGAAACGGGGTCTCGTCAGTAAGTGAATACGAGCCCGGCCTGCAGGCGCGGCGACCAGGCGCGGGTGAACGGGACCGCGCGCATGGGCCACCCCAAGTCAACTGCGAGGCTCGCCGACTTGTCAGCCTTGGCCCGCAGGCCGACGCCCGCACTGAGGAGTTCGTAGGAAGACTTCTGATCAGGCAGCGGCGAGAGAATCCGGGCGTAAGCACCGTCGACGAAGACCAAGCCTAACATTTCGGACACCGGCGCCAATCCTTCAGTGAGTTTGGGCGAATGCAGCTCGATGCTGACCCGGGCGCCACTATCCCCGGTCTCCGAAGCCGTCAGGTAGCCTCGCACCGAATCGACCCCGCCCACGACCAATTGCTCGTTGCTCACGAGCGGTTGGTCCGCTAGCTGCACGTCGAGTTTGGCGAGGAGGCTGAATTGACCCGGCAGTTCCTGGGAGCGATCCACGTTCATGCGGAAGATCGCGAAATTATCCAGTGCTTGATAACGCTTTGCATCGAACTGCGCCGGTGTGCTGCCGACGCCCCGTAAGGCAAATTCCAGTCCGGTGCCGAAATCCCACTGGTTGGCGCCGCGAGTCCACGTGGCGTTGTAGTAGGCCGAGAGCGGTGCGTAGCTCACGGGCGTCGCAAAGCCATCGGCCGGACTCGAGCCGACCTGGATATTCTGGTCGAACGCCTTGTAGTCGAGCCCGATATTGAGATTCTGAGAAAAAGTTGAACCCTCTGTCGGCGCACGCGCGGGTAGCAGTAGGATGTCATGCAGCCCGACGATCTTGCCGCGGCCAAAGACGCTGACACCGCCCAAACCGGCGATCGTGGCACTGTCGGACCGCACGAAGGACAGCGCCAGAAATTGTCCGGTCAGGGGAATGGTGTAGGCAACCGACCAGAGTTTCACCTGGTCGATGTTCTGGGGCGACATCTGGTAGAGGAGCGCGAGGCGCTGCTGGCGCTGGAAGAGGTTGTCGTACTCAACGCCCGCAGTAAGGCGTGCCGCTGTCGTGTTGGGCGTGTAGTCATTGGTCAGCGAGACGCTGCCGTGCAAAGGCAGCTGATCCGTGACGTTCAGGTCCACATCGACGGTGCCCGGCAGCTTCCCGGGCCGCAACAGCGGCGTGACGGTTCGATCGGGACCATCGTTGACGCTGGCTAGCTGCTGCTGCGCCACTGGAAAACTCGGAACCTTGCCCTCGGCAAATTCGGGAACCTTCTCAAGGATCCGGCCCTGGGAGTAGTACTTGGCGCCGAGCACCTGAACCGCCTCGACGCTCCCTTCGACCACGTGCAGCAGAACAGTACTGTCCTTGACCTGTTGCTCCGGAATGACGACCGAGACGGTTGAGAACCCCTTGTCGTGATACGCCTGCTCCAGGGCCCCGCGCGCCGCCTCGACGTCATCGATCGTCTTGCCATCGCCTAAATAGGGATAGACCGAGCGCTCGACGGCCGTGGTCTCCAGGACTGAATTACCCGTGACACGGAACTCGTAGATATTAAAGCGCGGCTTGCCCGGGACGGGACGGGACTGCGGAGACGCGCCCGCATTGTCCTGCGCCCGGGCCAGAATGGGTCCGAGGACGACAGACAGCGCGAGACAAAGGATCCAGCTCGGGATCGAGGACTGCGGGTTGCGCATTTTGAGGTCTGACTGAGGAGGAGAACTACTGCCGTGCGCGGAAATCTGGGACTGTAATGAGACAGAAACCCTCGAATGTACTTTCGACATATGACACGCATGTAACACTCGGCCGCAACGCTCGGCGGTGGGCTTAGCCGGCGGGGAGAGCAGCAAAGGGTCGCGTCCCGCGCGGCCCGCTTGCGCCGCCGGGCTCAGAACCGGTGCGAGCCGTGGAGCCGGGTTTCCCGGTGGCGACGCCGTGCGCAGCGATGCCACAAGGCTGTCATCTTGACCCATTAACCTACCGTTGCCCTGCGAAGCTGCACTAATTTCAGGTCGTTCAGTGGGACTGATCTCCACATTGGCGAAAGTCTGTCGTCTGCATCGGGACTCTCTTGGTGTTCCGCGATCGCATGAGCGGATTTTCGAGTACTTCCCACCGCTTGAGCCCCACGTCCCTTGCCGCAGCATCCAGGGCACGGTGTCCGCGGCGCCCAATCGGTCCAGCAGGGCGATGGCGCACTTGTCATGTGTCGATCTCACCGGCACATACGGGGCGCATCACCGCGTCTACGAATAGGTCCGGTCCGGAGAGTAGCGAAATGAACAGATTGTGCTCGGTGGCTCCGCTGGGGCTGGTGGTGGCGGTGCTTCTTTGCGGATGCAGCGGTAAGGAAGAACGTATCGATTCCCACCTGAAGAAGGGCGCGGACTTCCTCGCCCACTCTGACGTCGAGAAGGCGCTCCTCGAGGTGCGCAATGTCCTGCAGATGGATCCCAAGCGTGCTCAGGCCTACTATCTCGCCGGCGAGATCGAGGAGTCCCGGGATGAGCTGAGAAAGGCCTTTGGTGACTTCAGCAAGGTGCTGGAGATCAAGCCTGATTTCTACGACGCGAAGGCAGGTCTTGCGCGTCTGTATCTGAAGGTCAACGAACTCGATTCGGCGCAGAAGCTGACCGACGAGGTGCTCGCCGCTGATCCGAGCAACTTCGAGGCGCGCGTGTCGCAGGCTGCGCTCCTTGAACGCAAGGGAGACCTGGACGGGGCCTTGAAGATCGCGAATGCGATCAAAGTGAACGACCGACTACCAGCGCAGGCTAGTCTCCTGATCGCCAGCTTGCACAACGAGAAAGGTGACGCAGCGGGTGCCCAGCAAGTGATCGATTCGGCTCTGGCCGCCGAGCCGAACCGGCTGGAACTTCTCGTGGCTGCCGCCCAGCTAGCCGAGAAACAAAAGAACATCCCGAAGGCGGTCCAGTACTACCAGCACGCCGTGAAGATCGCCCCGACCAACTACAGCATGTGGCTTGCCTGGGCTGGGCTCGATCAGCGGGCCGGCGATCTCGATGGCTCCGAGCATGTGCTCCGCGACGCGATGGCCCAAGCTCCCGATGATTCCAAGCGCGCTCTGGCGCTTACGGAATTCCTCTACAAGACAAAGGGGGCCGAAGCCGCCCGCAAGGAACTGCAGCAGCTCGCGCAAGACAGGCCGCGCGACTATGCGATCCAATTCGCGCTCGTCAACTACTACGAGACGGCGGGAGCCATGCCCGAGGCGCAGAAGCTTCTGGAGGCCGTCATCAAGTCGGATGCCACGGGTCCCTCGGGACTGTCCGCGCGCGACCAACTCACGCAGCTCGATCTTGAAGCCGGTCGCGAAGCAGCGGCAAGTCAGCGTATCGAAGAGGTCCTGAAGATCAGCGCCCGCGACAACCAGGCCCTCGTCATGCGGGGACGCATTGAACTCGCCCACGGGAAGCTGGATGCCGCGATCGCCGACCTGCGGTCCGCGGCCAAGGACCGGCCCGATTCGGTGGAGGTCCTGCAGCTGCTCGCCCAAGCCTACCAGGCGAACCAGCAGACCCAGCTGGCCCGCGACAGCATCGCCGATGCGGTCAAGCTCTTTCCGAGACAGCCGGACCTGGCCCTCCTGCAAGTCAGATTTCTCGCCGGACTGGGTCAGCTCAGTGATGCCATTGCGGCCGCGGACGCGATGATCCAGGCCGACCCCAAGGGCTCCCAAGCCTACGAGCTCAAGGAGGCGCTCCAAGAAAGGAGTCACGACTTGGGGGGGGCCGAGGAGACCCTGCGCACCTGGGCCGCGCAGGATCCGCAAAACCCCATCGGCAAGATGCGCCTGGGCGCATTCTTTCTGAAACAGCAGAAGAATGATCAAGCTCTGGGACAGTTCAACGAGGCTGTGGCGCTCGCACCGAACGCGTACGACCCGCGTAACGCCGTGGTTTCGTTGCTGATCAACACCCACCGGCAGGCCGACGCTGAGCGCTTTGTCAATGACACCCTGAGTAGGGCCCCTGAGGTTGCGACGAATTACTTGCTGCTCGGTCAGGTGAAGAACGCCCGCAATGATTCGGCAGGCGCGGAGGCGGCCTATCGCAAGGCCGTGGCCCTCGACCCAAAGCTCGCCGCCGGGTACGTGGCGCTGGTTCAGGTCCTCTATCGTCGTAATGATCTCGCCGGTGCATCGGCGGTTTTCGATATGGCGACGAAGGCCAACCCCGACAATGATGTCATCGCCGAACTGCACGCCGACTGGCTTGCCAAGACCGGCAACGTCGACCAGGCGATCGCGCTCTACGATGCCCTGCTCAAGCGTAATCCGGGCAACAGCATCGCCGCCAACAACCTGGCCTATGTGCTCGTCGAGCAGAAGGGCGACAAGGCGAGCCTCGATCGCGCACTGGCGCTCTCGGAGCGCTTCCAGTATACGAATCAGGCCGGGCTGCTCGACACGCTCGGGTGGACACACTACAAGCTCGGCCAGGTGGCCGACGCGCTGCCCTTGCTGCAGCGGGCGCAGGCGCTTGCACCAGAGGCGGCTTTGTTCCAGCTCCACTACGGACTTGCACTGTACAAAAATGGCGATGTCGCAAGTGCCAAGGAACACCTGCGCAGCGCGGCAGGTGAGAGCAAGGTGCCCTTGCCCGACGAGGCCCTACGCATCATCCAGCAAGGCTAGTGGGCGCTTTCGCCCGGCACTGGTGGGCGTCCGGTGAAGGTCCACGTCGATTTGAGGCTCGCCCCGCCAGGTGGCGTCGGGCGCATCCCAAGGCTTGCGCGTGGAGTGCCACTGCGCTGGTATCAGGCGAGCCCAACCGAGCGCCCATATCGGGTCTACCGACAGTACTTCCAAAGTCGCCGCCCGCTGCTCGATTGCGCTCGGCGCCTTTATCGCAGAGTCGAGCCTGCGGCTACAGCCTGACCTGGGAGTCAACTCGGATATGAGTTCCGTCGAAGCACAAAGCGTGTCCGGCGCTGCAGCCAATCCGGGGGCGACGCCTGGCCTCGCCGAGCGCAGAGCGCTCGAGCACCGTGGCACGCCGACCGTGCAGAGATCGGCCGACCCCAAGAAGCGGTCCCTGGCGCCTTTGAGCATCTCGATCATATCGATCAACTATCGACCCGAGCTGACCGGGATCGCCGTCTATTCATCTGACATGGCTGAGTTCTTTGCGTCGCATGGACATCAGGTCGACGTGCACACGGGCTTTCCTTACTACCCCACGTGGCAAAAACAGCCTGAGGACCAAGGGCGGCTGTTTCAGAGGCTGACGCTCGAGGGCGTCAGGGTGCGCCGATGTTATCTCTACGTACCGAGGCGCCCCTCTGCGCTGCGTCGTATCTTGCACGAGTTCACCTTCACGATCTCGGCATCTTGCAGCTATCTGTTAGCGCGGCGCAGTGACGTCACGATCATCGTCGCGCCACCGCTGCCGCTTGGAATTCCCATTGCGCTGATCGCGCGACTGAAGTCAAGCAAGTGCATTTTCCACGTCCAGGATCTACAACCTGACGCAGCGCTCGAACTCGGCATGCTGCGCGCGGGGAGCCTGACCCGCATCCTCTTTGCCATGGAACGCATCACGTATGGACTCGTGGACCGGGTCTCGACGATCAGCCTCGCGATGCGCGCGAAGATCATCGCAAAGGGGATCGACCCGCGCCGGGTCTGGCTGTTCAGAAATTGGGCCAACGACGACATGATCACGGCGAGCGCCGAGGACCTGAGTCTTAGAGACGAGTGGAACTATGCCAATCGCTTTGTCGTGCTATACGCTGGGAATATGGGCGTCAAGCAGGGCTTGGATAGCGTCTTGGATGCTGCCCGCCTGCTCCAGGATGTTCCAGAAATCGTCTTCGTCATTGTCGGCGCCGGTGGGGAGAAGGATATGCTGCTCGAAAAGGCCCGGAGACTGAATCTGAAGAATGTCGACTTCAGGCCCCCCGTGCCCAAGAGCGATCTCGCCCGGCTCCTGGCTTGTGCGGATGTGTCGGTCATCCCCCAAAAGGCGGGTGTCAAAGACATCGTCCTGCCGTCGAAACTGGCCAATCTGCTCTTGAGTCGCCGGACCGTGGTCGCAGCCGCCGCGCCCGAGAGCGAACTGGGACAACTGATCCTCGGTGCAAACTGTGGTCTGCTCAGCGAGCCCGGCGACCCCCATACCTTGGCCGCGGCGATCAATCATCTTAGGAACCATCCCGAGGAGAGAAGAGCGATGGCCGACCGCGGAGCGGCGTTCGCGCGCGAGCACCTGGGTCTGCGGACCATTCTCTCGGGTTTCCTGGAGTCGCTGGAGGAGCTCCGTGATTCGGCCGGGCTTCGCCAAAGCACGACATGAGTGCAAGGCCGTCCCTGCCAGCTGATGCCAAGAGCAGCTACCCGCGGGCTCTGCCAGGATCGGGCGACCTGCGCATCGATACCAGCGTGCCGGTTTCCAACTGGTCGTGGCGTATCAAAGTCCAGCGGATCCTGTGGGCACCCTTCGGGCTCATCTTCCTGCCGGGTACGACACGCTATCTATCGGCGCTAAGGGTGCTCTCGCTCAAGCTCTTTGGCGCCCGCATCCAAACCCCGGTCCTGATTCGCGACGGCGTCAAGATCTGGTATCCCTGGAATTTGACCATGGGTCGTCACGCCGAAATCGGGACCGGCGCCGAGATCTACAACTTCGCTCCGGTCACCATCGGAGCCCAGGCCTGGGTTTCACAGCGCTGCTACGTATGCACGGCGTCCCACGATTATCGCAGGAGAACCATGCCGCTCATCTACAGCCCGATTGTCATTGGGGACCAGGCCTGGCTTGCGGCAGGCAGCTTCATCGGACCGGGCGTGACGATCGGACAGGGAGCGGTGGTGGGAGCCCATGCAGTGGTGACACGGGACGTCCCGGCCTGGACGGTGGTCGCCGGGAATCCCGCCCGCCACATCAAAGACCGGACGGTAGAGTCGTGACGCGGGGCGGATGGAAGTTTTGGGGACCTGTGCGGTCCGCCGGTCCGGGCATCGCCCGCGGACCGGAGCTGCTAGACCGGGATGTGGGAAGGAGCACCGCATGCGAATCGTGAGCTATGCCGCGCAGACCGTCGACTCGCCGAATCCGCTCGCACGCTTCGCGCACCGCAGCCGAATCCGGCTGGCCCTGCGATATACGAACCAGCTGTGCAGAGACAGAGGAACGGTCGTCGATTTTGGCGCGGGGCCGGGGCTTTTCATCAGCACCTTGAAGAGCGATCGGCCGGACATCAATGTGATTGGTTTCGAGCCTTTCATGAAGCCTGAATATCCCGGTCTGCACTACGTCGAGACAATGGCCTCTGTGGCGCCGGGCAGTGTCCAGGTCTTCACCGCCTTTGAGGTCTGTGAGCACCTGTATGCGCATGAACTTCAGGTGTTCCTTGCGGATGCACAAAGGATCCTGGCGCCAGACGGAGCACTTCTCATTTCAGTACCGATCATGTATGGCCTTGCGATCTTGCCGAAGTCGCTGAACTGGATGATGAGGGCTCGTTCGCTCTCGGCGGGCTACAGCCTGAAGGATACGGCTTCTTCGTTGCTTGGCCGGCCGATCGGGCGGCCTGAGAATCCCCGGAACACGCACCAGGGTTTCGACTTCCGCGAGCTGCGGACGTTGCTGCAAGGCGGATTTTCCATCGAGCGGACCCTGCTCAGCCCGATTGGTGCGGCGCCTTGGTGGCTGAACTCCCAGGTCTTTTTCATCTGCCGGCCGCAGCCGCCGCTGCAAGCGTAGTGCCAGTCAGCCTCAGCGCGGAAAACCTAATCGGGTACGAACTCGGCGACCCTGGGTTCGAATGCAGCGAGGAATTGCTGCAAACGCTCATCCGCCCGCTCGACGGCCTCATTGGTCCCGATCGGTGTGATGAGCCTTAGCAATGCCCCGTCGCTGCGGTCGCGGCTGATGCCATCACGAAAGATGTACCACTTGACGGCAAATTCGTTCGTCAGGAGCCGATCGCGCTGTTTGAACCAATAGTAGACCAATTGGCGCTGCTCGCCCTTCTGGATGATGACTCGATTCACGCTCAGGGACCCCTGACCCGATGCCACCACCGCTGGGGCGATCTCGGTGATGGCCCATCCGCCGCCGGGCATACAGGTACGCGGCGAGTGGGTGGATTCACCGCCGCTTTGCGAGGCGTAATAGGCCACGTAGAAATTGACGAGCTCTCGGCCAGTCTGTGTATAGTCCGCCAGGAAGTAATCGTCCACGCTGAGCGCTGAAACAATATCGGGGTCGAGCCGGGACGGACGTCCATGCCAGCCATCAAGGCTTAGGGGGAAGGTCGTGAAGCTCTCGCGGGACGGGACCAGGAGCTGTCGGGCCGGCAGGGCCTGGAGTGTGGCCGCTGCAATGAGAATGATCAGGGCGAGCCCGACGAGGGGTCGGGAGATGGGCCTCGTCTGAACGCTGACATCCGGGTTCCGGCGTGCTGGCAGCTCCAAAGCGAACACCTCGCGCAGGCTCTCCGGTCGGGGACCGATCCGCGATAGGATCGCCATCTCCGCGATCAGGAGCGCTATGCACACCATGAACATGAGCCAGCCCTCGAAGTCGTGGAGGACCCCCTCTGCCATCGACCTGCCCCAGTATTCGACCGTCAGGCCGATGATTCCAATGCGAAAGCTATTGATCAAGACTGTAAGGGGTACGGTACTGGCGACCAGTACCAGGCGCTTCCACGCGGCAGCACGAAAGAAATAGGCCGCAAACGAGCCGAGCGCCAGGAGCGGAAACAAGTAACGCAATCCACTGCAAGCATCGATGACCTGCAGCTTCATGCTGCCCAGATCGATCACGTTGCCTTCCAGGTAGACACTGATGTCGCAGGCCTGAATGAACGCAACGCCCAAACGTGACGACCAAAGTTGCAAGATCTCGGAGAGCTCGCGTAGAACGAAAGGCGGCAGCGGAATCATGAAGAGCGTAAAGGCGAGCGGAAGCGAGATCAACTTGGTGCCTTGCCAACCGACGTAGGCGAGGGCAACCGCGAACAGCGAAACGATGAACCCGTATTGAATGAGCAGGCGGATCGCGCTCAGGCGCCCCGCCAGCAACAGCGCGATGGCGGCCACCAACAATGCGATCGACCACCAGGTGGGGTCGTACTTGAGCAGGCGCGTTCGGTCGGCCTTCTGCCAAATGAGGAAGGTCACCACGACCGGAATGAGATAGCCGTAACTGTACTCTTCCACCTGGTCCCAGGTCTGGACCATGGCAGTGAGTCCGGGATAGAAGAGAGCGACGAGCCCGCACGCGGCTGCGATGAACAGCAGCCACAGACTGATCGATTCTTTCCAGACGACGGGGGGTTGACGATCCAGGACAACCGACATAGACAATAGCCGCTACCTGCTGGGCGCCAATGAAGGCTTCAGACGATATATGACGATTGTGACAGGCTGAAGGCGTCCCGGCCACGCCCCTCCCCGACTCGACAGGAGGTCGTTGACGCGCGCCTTTGGCGCAGGGTTCGGCACGACCCGGGGCCCCGCACAAGTCCCACGGCGCGGCAACAGGCGGCCAAATGTGCGTACCCATCTTCCGGCGCATGCGGCAACGCGCCGAAGTCAGGCGGGGCGTCGTCGTGATCCCGGCTCGCAGACCAGATTGATTGAAACATCTCCACCTTATAGTCCGGGGTCTGGGCGCTCCCCGTCGGAGGTCAGACTCGGCAGTCGAGAATGATCGCCATGACGGCAAAGACACGGGCGCAATGTTGAAGGAACTCGCTCTTGCACACTGCTCTCATCACCGGCATCACCGGACAAGACGGCGCCTATCTCGCCGAACTGCTGCTAGGCAAAGGGTATCAGGTTTACGGGACGTCGCGCGATGCCGGAACTTCGAGTTTTGAGGCGCTAAAGGCCCGCCGCATTTTCGATCGGGTGCGCGTCGTCTCGATGGCTCCGAGCGATTTCAAAAGCACCCTGACGGCGATCTCGAAGTGCCGACCGGATGAGATCTATCATCTGGCCAGTCAAAGCTCGGTAGGGCTCTCGTTTGAACAACCCTCCGAGACGATCGACAGCGTCATCACGGGCACGCTCAATATCCTTGAATCTCTCCGGTTCCTCGCGCTGCCGGCAAAACTCTACCATGCGAGTTCGAGTGAATGCTTTGGCAACACAGTTCAGGGAGCGGCCAACGAGCAGACGCCTTTCAATCCGGTTAGTCCTTATGCGGTCGCCAAAGCGGCCGCGCATTGGCTGGTTCGCAACTATCGCGAGGCGCACGGGATGTTCGCAGCCAACGGCATCCTTTTCAATCATGAGTCGGATCTGCGTCCAACGCGTTTCGTGACCCAAAAGATCGTTCAGGGAGCCTACCGCATCTCGCGCGGGTCACGGGATAAGCTCATCCTCGGCAACCTCGCGATTCGCCGGGATTGGGGCTGGGCCCCCGAGTACGTTGACGCGATGTGGCGGATTGTGCAAGCCGAGCATGCCGACGACTTTGTCATCGCCACCGGCGAGTCGCATTCGCTGCAAGACTTCGTCTGCGCAGTATTCGCGCGCTTCGGCCTTGACTGGAAGGACCATGTCGAACATGACCCTCAGCTGACCCGCCCGAATGAAATCCTATCGAGCCAAGGAGATCCCCGCTACGCGTTCTCGAGACTCGGATGGAAAGCAGCACACACCATGCAGGCCGTCGTCACCCGCCTCGTCGATGCCCGCGTCGCGCAAGGGGAACTGCGCTCGATTTGAGCGGGTTAATCGCGGCACGCACCGGGCGCAGGTTCTCAAGTCCGGCCGTTATTCCAGATGAAGCTGGCGACGTTGACCAGCCACTGGGTGGCGAACATCCATATGCCGAGCCAGAGCAGACCGTCGAGTGTGCTGACATTTAGGATCAGCATCAAGCCCGCCTGGACGGCGAGATTGACCGCAATGATGGCCAATTGGGGCGGGACAAGACTGCGCACCGAGGCGAGGGAATAAGTCTGTTGCGCCAGCATCGCCAACGCGGACGAGGCGGCAATCAGCACGATCTCCGGGCCGAGGGCGGCATAGCTCGGGCCTAGAATCTCGAGCAGCAAGTCACGATACTGAGCGAGCACCAGCATGAACACCAATCCACTCGCTATAAGTGCCCCTTGCAGTCTTAAGAACCAAACGAGAATCATCCGCCTGGGAAGATTGAGCCGGGCAAACCGCGGTGTCGCGACTGAGCCGAAGGTCGAGCTGAGCAGACTGACAATGATTCCAACCCTGCCGAGCGCTCCCAGACTCGCCACCGACTCGGTCGCACCGAACACCGATGCGAGAAAAATCGTGATCTGACCGGAAAATGCGGTGTAGGCGGCCTCTGGAAAGGTCCGTCGCAACTGCGACCAGAGCTGCCGTCGTATACCCGGATCTGGCTCGCACTCCAATTCCGCGAACGGTTCCGCGAGCCGCCTGACAGCCTGATTCTGGTAGTACTGTGTGATTCCGGTTACGACCAGCGCGCAAGCGGCGAACGGCAGCAGCCAGATTCCGACGGCCGTTGCAATGAGCCGCGCCCCATTGGCCGCGGCCTGGATATGCCGCAAGGGACCCAATGCCTGATGCAACAGCGGCGCGGCGATCAGCAGATTGCTCGTCAGGTTAGCCCAGAAAGGCAGAACCACGGCGGCGCAGACGATGGCCGAACGCGTAACGGAGAGGCCGTGGTCGAGGAGGAGATAGAGCAGCAGTGGGAGGCCCACCATGAGTACAGCGAAGGACAATCCCTTGCGGATCTGAAAGCTCGTCACCACCACCTGACCGAGTTTCTTCCGGTCGCGCCAATGAATCCCGCCCTGCGCCAGGACCGCGCTTCCGAGTCCTCCGTCTGTCAGGACCGACAGGGATGCGACGCTCGCCAGAGCGATTGTATACAACGCGTACTCCTGCACCGATAGCATGCGGATCAGCAGCACACCGGTAACGAAGCCAATGCCCTGTATCACGACCTGACTGCTTGCGGCGGTTACGATGGCACGCAGCCACCCCGGCGTACTTAGAGAAATCGCCTTCATGGCGGTGGCACCGTGATTGAGATCGGGGCTGCCGACGCACGCTGCACGCCGGCGCGCAGCCGTTCGGCCCTTCCCTTGGAGACCGGCGCAGGGGAAGCACGGCATGCCGCCAACGTAAATCCCAGGAACAGCCAGCCGAATACATGAACCGATCCGTGCCCGGTGATCTGGCCGATCAGGATCTCTGGGGCAACGAACGAGAAAAGGAGCATCGCGATTGGATTGTCAGCCCGGCGCCGACCACGCCAGACCGTCCTTGCAAGCCACAGCGTCAGCGCTACGCGGAGGGTTATATAGCCCACTCCAAGAATAGGCCCCAGTTCAACAATTTGCCGCCCCCAGTCATTTTCGGCGACGACAAGTTCAGACCCGAAGGCCTGCGAGGCGTTCGCGTCGGCAATGCCCGCATTGCCAGAGGACCCGAGGCCCCGGCCGAGTAGGGGCACGGCATCGAGCAAGCCCGCGAAGTCGACAAATCCGAGCAGCGCCCTGCCGAAGATCCCTCCCGACACGCGCTCGCTCTCAAATTGATCGGCGACTTCCCAGCGGTGCACGAAGGCCTGAAAGCCCTCGGGAAAGATGATCGGATAGCTGAGCGCAGCGCTCGCCACGACGAGCGCTGGAAGAAATGTCGCTCGCCATCGCGACGGCCGGGCCCACGGGGCAAGGCCCAGTAACATCGAGAACGCGAGGCTGATCCCGCAGTGGACCAGCGCGCCGCGGCTCCCGCCGACGGCGACGGTCGTCAGAATCGCGCAGCCCCCGAACAGCAAAAGTACGGGTGGCACCGAACGCCGCCGCGGCGGCAGGACAATGAGCGCCAAGAGAATGGCAAATGAGCTGGCGCTAAATTCAGTCTCACCCGTCGTCGACGTGAAGGGTCCCATCGGCCGAGTGTGTTCGGAGTCGAGTCCGAGTCCACGAAATTGCAGATTCTTGTCTTCTGAGATCCCCACATTGATTGGAGCGCGGGGATCCGCGCGAAACTGCATCACCATGAGCACAGCGATAGGAATGGCAAGCAGCAGGCTCCAGCGAAATACTCGCTGCAAGTCCTCGCGCCCGAATTGTGTCCCGATCAGAATTGCGAGTGGGCCGTAAAGGAAGTAGTTGCGCCATCCGTAGGCGAGCAGGATCAGTTGTTGGGTCGCGAAGCCGGTCGCTAGGGCCTGGACCATGGCGATCAAGGCACCAAAGACAGCAAGTGCGACCAGCGCTCGAAACCAGACACCCCTACGCGGGATGAGGTGCCCTTGCCACGCCACGAAGTAGGCAAGGAGAACGAAGGGATCGCGGATGAAAAAGAGATACTGGCTGTAGCTCGGCAGCAGCCACTTGCGCAACACCCCTTCCACGATCGCGAGCAGGTAGATGAGGACGACGATCGCGACAAAGCGCCGCTGCGCCTTGCTCGGTCGGGTCAATCCGATACCCGAGGATGCCATCACCCGCGGCGAGCCGAGTGACGATGTCATCTTCAGAAGGGGGGCCTCAGTTGCGTAGCGCATCTTCGACCACGGCAAGATACGCATCTGCGACGCGCTCGGGCGCATGAGTGGCGAGATGATGCGAAGCGCCGGCGCGCAAACGGGCTAGTTCCGCTTCGTCATCGAGCAACCGCGATACGCGCTGGGCCAGACCTTGGGCGTCACCTTTGGGAAAAACCACGCCACAGCCACCTGTGGCCTCCGGCAGGCCGCCGCTTTGAGCGACGAGCGGAATGCAGCCGCACGCCAATCCCTCCAGCACCACAATGCCGAATGGCTCCTCCCAAACCGAAGGGACAACTAGGATACTGTGCCGGTTCAAGAGCTCAACGAGGCATGGACCCTCCCGCTTGCCAACGAAGTCAACCTGTTGAACAAGGCCCAGGGACTTCGTCAACTCGCGCAATCCGACCTCTTCGGGTCCGCAACCGATGACCGTCAGGTTTGGATACCGGCCTTCTTGCGCCAGGATCCGTAGCGCACCAAGAAGCACAGGCAGCCCTTTGTCGCTGACAAGGCGCCCAAGAAACACCAGATCGCGCGTCTTGGGTATCCCGGGAATCTGCACGAAAGTCCGGTTGTCGTACGGGTTTGGCACCACCTGGCTTTTCACCGGGAGCGAGTCAGCCATCGCACGACTGACCGAAATGTTCGTCGCTCGTGAGAGGGCGAGACGCTTCAGCCTCCCAGCCCATCGGTGTGGGCCTTCGCGTGGGATCCAGGTGTGATGAGCGATGATCCATGGCTTACCGAGGAGGATCGGGGGCCACGCCCAGTGCAGGCTGATGTTGTTATGGAAGACGACATCCGCCCACCGCGCGAGGCCCCATAGCTGAGCGGCCGTAGGGTTACGAATGACTCGAAAGGGCTCCGGGTCGGCTCCTTCGAACGGTGTCCGAGTGATGAGCACCAGTTCGTGACCGGCACGATGAAAATGCGCGACCAGGACGCTCGTGACGGTTTCGATCCCCCCCACCGAAGGACGGTAAGGGACTGAAGCAAAAAGGATTCTCATTGAGCCGAGCCAGGATTTAACATTGTCCCGGCCGAGGCTGCCGCGCAGAATGACGCCCACAAGGCGGGAACGGACCAAGCATCCAAGGAGCCAAGCAAAGCATCAAATGGTGCGCCTCCGATATTTCGGCGTAGTGACACGTGCCCAGTTCCCCGCGTTCCAGGCACCCCGGCCTGACCTTGCCTGCGCGCCGGCGCCACTTCCGCAAAACCGCCTCCCATGCCGGGCACCATGGCTAATTCGACCCAACGGAACCACAACAGTCCGGACATAGAACTGGCGTAAAACAGATTGGCCGCCCCCATCGAGGACTTGCGCCGAGGGACCTTTTTGAGCGAAGGACATCTTGAGGGAGAACGTCCGTTGGAAACCAGTCATTCACTGCGCCAGACCCCACCGCCTGGACCGGGCGTCTCCGAACTCCTCCTCGGAGCGCCTATGGCCACTACTCAGATCTACCAGAATGAAGGCAATCCAGCCCTTATCGATCTGCTTGATGGCGGGACGCTCCGAATTCTCGATATCGGCTGCGGTGCGGGCGACAACGCCAGGCTTGCCAGATCGCGCAACCCGGACCGCAACGTGTTTGGAATCACGCAATCAGAGCCCGAAGCCATCATCGCCCGTGCACATATGGCGGCCTGCTGGGTCTTCGACATTGAAAAGGACCTACCTGATGCGCTTAGGGAACTCAAGTTCGACGCGATGATCTTTTCGCACGTGCTCGAGCATCTGCGGGAACCCGCCGCAGTCCTCGCGCGATTTTTGAAACTGCTCGAGCCTGGCGGCGTCATCCTGATCGCGGTGCCCAATATCCTGTCCTACCGGATGCGCTGGCAGTTTCTCCTGGGGAACTTCGAATATCAGTCGGGAGGGGAGCTAGACAGGACTCACCTGAGATTTCTGACTTACAAGACCGCCCGACAGTTCGTACTTCCTGCCGCCGAAGGTCTGAAAGTGCACTACTACGGGGTCACTGGCTCGGTCCCCCTGTTTGTTTTCAGAAGGCACTTGTTGCCCCCACGATGGAGCGCTTCCATCGATGCCTGGGGGTGTCGCCACTGGCCCAACCTGTTTGGTTCGCAGATCCTGATCAAGGCCAGCACCACTTCCTGAAATCCAGACCGAACCCCCTTCTGGACCGCGCCACCGAGACGCGCTACGACCACGACCGGCGTATGCGAAAACAGGTGATATCCCCCTCGATCGAGCGCGGCAGCAGCGGCGAGAACGCTCGACTCGCCAATCTCGTGGTCCAGCGTGAGGAGACTGAACCCCCGCCCTCGGGGTATCCCCACCTCTCCTGGATGACCAACCCGTATCGATCCAAGATCCGTTCCAGGCAGGTTGTCAGGACAGGATAGATGTGGGTCGGGTCGCCCTTCTCGTCGAACTGCTTGAGCTTGCCGGTCAAGAGGAAGCGCATGCGGCATAGCACGGACTCAATATTCGGGGTCGTTACGAGCAGGCAGCCGTCCGCCGTGAGCAGACGGTGGACGTGGAACAGGAGCCGTCCTGGATTCTCGAGGTGCTCAATCAGTTCAATGGCGGTGATCAGTCCGAATTCATGACCCTCCAGGCCGATGGCATCATGGTCGAGATTGGCCTGGGAACACGTCCCCCAGCGACTTCTGAATTGAGCAGTATCGAGATCGATGCCGTGCAGATTCGTGTAGCCCTGGCTCCCCAGGCGGTCCATCCAGGCGCCTGTCCCGCAGCCGATATCCAAAATCCGGGTGTCGCGGGACAAGTCACCCAGCTTTGGTAGCAGCGTTTCGTGCAACCCGACGACCGTCCGCTCGCCGAGTTGAAGCCCCTGATTCGGGATGGGGCCCCGAGCGGCCATGCTCCCTGCCATTCCGTTATCAATCGACATGAGTAATCCTGGCAAAACATTCGCGATCTCGTCGAGGTCGCCACGTCCAGTCTGCGCCCCAAATATGACCTCGGCGTGTCGCAAGGCGACGGTGCAGGCGGCGCCACAGAATGCCCGGGCCTGGAGACGGGTGCTATCGGGCGAGTGCCAGCGACCTGCGAATGCCCGAGGGCAGGAACGACAACAGCCACAGCGCGATCGGTTTCCAGTGCGCTGAGGTCAGAAAAGCCCGATACAGGAGTGCTCTGGCCGGTCCCAGGTGACCGAAGTACATCTGGTCTTTGCCCACCGCCAGCAGCGCCTGGCCGAGGCGAAACTTAAGAAACTCCTGGTGCGATGTGAACCACCCCAATTCGAGCAGCCTGGAGAAGATGTAGACCAGATTCTCAGCCTTATCCGGACTCCTCCGCGCGGTTTCCATCTGACCATGGACACGATAGAACGTGAGCCGCTCGGGATGGTAGGTAAAACCGCCTCCAGACCCGGCCAATAGGCAGGAAATCCAGAAATCGTAGGCGCCTGAGACCTCGTCTGCCAGCAGCTCGAGGCGAACAGCGCTCTTGCGAAAAACGGCTGCCATCGCCAGCGGTACACCGTTGAGCTGGAAGATGAATCTAGCAGGGTCCTGCAGCAGGCCCGGGGCGAGTTGGGCCCGACCATAGCGCCGGCTATTGTCATCGGTCGCGCTCGTATCGACGGCTCCGCTCTGATCGACAATCCAGTGATCGCAGAAGGCTAACGCGATGCTCCCATCGGCTTCAAGGCGGGGGACCAGTTTCGCCAGAAAGTCAGGTGCCCAAAAGTCGTCATCGTTCAATACTGCGATGTAGGTACCGCGCGCCTCTCGGATCGCCTCGCGCAGACCGGCCGCGATGCCCAGCGTCCGTGTATGCGCCCGGTAGCCGATCAGGGCCCGCCCGAGATAGGTTTCGCAAACCTCTCTTGCAACGCCTCCACCCGAGTCGTCGACGACGATGACTTCCCGGTCAGCGTACGTCTGGTTCAATGCACTGACGATGGCCTGCTCCAGGTATCCGGTACGGTTATAGACCGTGACGATTACGGAGACGCGAGGGGGCTTCGGGGATTCACTCGCCAGGTCAGTCATGATGGATTGGTCGATCGTTTGGAGTGACTCATGCCGAAGACCACCGCAATGGGCGGCGCGGAGACCGGATTCAGGAGTCAGGAGTCAGGAGTCACGCTGCTCGATGCCTGGACCAACTGACACACACGCAGTGTTTGAACCTTACCTCCTGAAGTAGAACAATATTCTATCGAGTTCGTTCCAACTGTCGAGTACGCGATGTCATGGAGAGGTACCGCCTTTCCGAGACACGGTCCAGTCATATTCTGGTAGTAATCTGAGGAATCGGCAGCGAGACTACCCCTTCCCTTTTCAGTCGACCGCATCCCATGCCCGACCGCGTCGCCTCTCCCTCGAGCAGCACCATTCGGGGATTGGTCATCAATTTCAACGCTCCAGAACTGAACTATCTGGCGACGGGGCTCGCCAACGAGGGTCAACTCGTGCGTTACGTGCGTCCCTATGTCAACAAGGGCCGCCTCTGGGAGCGCGCGATCGCGTCGCTACCGCTGGCCGGGCGGGCCTACATGAGCTCATTCGGCAGGCGTCGCATCGACAACAGATCGCTCGTGGAGCTCACCCAGGAGGCCGGGGTGATTCCGGACATCGCTGCCGCGGCAATCGCGCGCGCGCACTTTCTGCCGAACGCAGTACGGCAGGGCTCGACCCATCGGCTCCATGAAGCACTGCGTCGATCGGTCTCGATGCGCGGAGCCGAACAACTGAACGGGGTTAATTGCATCGTCGCTTACCAGGGCTTTGCCTATGCGGCATTCGAAGCGTTCCGAGAGTTCGGCCAAGGCAAGGCGGTCTTGAACTATCCGATCGCCCACCATCGAGAGCAGTTCGCAGTGCAAGCGCAGGAGAGCGAGCGCGAACCCGGGTTTGCAGCGACGTGGCCGGATTATAGCCACTGGCCCGACGGATACGAGGAACAACTCGATCGCGAGATCGCACTTGCCGACGGCGTTCTGGTGGGTTCAACCTATGCGAAGGAAACTTTCATCGCCGCAGGAGTGGACCCTGCCAAGCTTCACGTCGCGTCCTACGGCGTCGATCACAGCATCTTTAACGCGCCTGATCCACAGTTGCGGCCGGCACGCTTTCACGCGATCTACGCGGGGCTCCTGACGCAGCGCAAGGGAGTTTCGTATTTGCTGCGCGCGTGGAAGAAGTTCAGGCGGCCCGGGACCCAGTTGACGCTGGTCGGAAATTTCGTTACCGACGAGGAGCCGTTCCGGCCCTTCTCAGACTTGTTCCGCCACGTGCCGCACCTGACGCGTCCGGCACTGGCGCAGCAGTACCGCGAATCCGATGTTTTCGTGTTCCCCACCCTGCTTGAGGGTATGGGACTGGTGGTCCTCGAGGCCATGGCTTGTGGATTGCCGGTGATCGTGACCGCCAACGGGCCCGGCGACATCGTTCGCGACGGTATCGACGGTTATGTCGTCCCGATTCGCGACGAGGCCGCCATCGTTGACCGACTGGAGCGTCTTTACGCCAATCCAGCGCTTCGAGTCGAGATGGGGCGCAATGCACGGCGGCGCAGCCTGGAGTTTGGTTGGGGTCAATACACGTCGAAGGTCACCGAATACCTCGCTGCAGGGCTTGGATCGGTCGATCCGGTGGTTCGCGTGCGCTAGTCCCGTGACGGTATCGCGCAGGGACTCCCTTTCGCTTCTTCTCGCAAGTGCGGTGGGCGTGGCAACACGACACCCGGGTCGAGCCCGGATCGCTGGGGGGAATGCGGGTGACCCGGTCGCAGCGACAGGGCCGGGCGTGGCGCCCAATGCGGGCCCCGGTGCTGCGCAAGGCGGCTTTCGCGTCGCCGTCGAAGATCGGACTGCGCTCCAGAGCCTGCTCGACCAGCATGGCTCGCTGATCCTCGAGAGCAATGCCGACTATCGCTCCCTGGCGCTTCCGACCTTGACGGTCTCATCGGGGCAGCGCATCGTCGGTGGGGCCAACACGCGTGTGCCTCGGCTCCTTATCCTCGGCGGCACGTCGGACGTGTTCATCGCGCTGGTTCGGCATGATGCCCCCGCCTCCCCCGATATCATTTTCACGGGGAGCGGGCCGATCGAGGACATCGAGATCATTGGTGGCAGTGGCGGTCCGACGACGAATATCCTGGTGCAGATCGACGCCGGCGTTAGGATCAATCGGCTCTCGCTCGCCGAATTTGGCGGTCTCGATATCCGTCAGGGGTCGGGCGGCTACGTCCGGAACTCGGTTTTTACGAGACTGATTGGTTACTGGCCCGGGCCTCATATCCGCTGGCACGGTAATCTCATGGAGCCAAGCGGGGGAAACGTGCTGCTGGGCTTTGCGTCGATCACCCCGGAATTTTCTTCCGTGTGGCGCGATGTAGGAGACCTGTGTTTGGTCGGATGGGACTGTGAGACCTGGAATATGCACGGTACCGGGTCAGGCCATGCGTTCGAACTAACGGGCGCGACGCGACTCGTGAGCGTGGGATTCTCAGGGGGTTCGAGTCTACCCGATCTGGCCGGTGCTCTGGGAAGCTTCCAGAACATCGAGAACCTCGTTTCATGGTTTGCGCATGGCAGTGGCGGAGCCCGCGATGGCGCCGACGTCGTCTGCCGGGACGTGAAAAACGCAGTCTTCCTCCAGGGATCCGGCGCCATGGCCTGGACCGATGCACGACTCCCCCCCGATGCCGCGCGTGTCCGAATTCTGGATCCCAACGGAGCATCACAACCCGCCGCCGCCTCGCGCCAGGCTCCTTCCCATCCGTCCGCTGTGGACCTGGACCGCGTGCTGGCCGCCACACTTTTGGGAGAAGGCCTGAAGGAGTTGCCGGGGGCACGCCGGCGCGTCCGGCCGCAGCAGAGAATTCTCGGGCCTGGGTCAGCTTGCGCCGTCGCCAAGGGCCTGGCTACTTACCCGCATGCAAGCGAGGCCATACAGGCCGAAATCGATCGCCATGGGATTGCCAGGCTCGCCTGCGGCATTTATCTCCTTGAGCGGCCGCTAAAGATCGGCAGTGCGCTCCGGCCCGAAGGACTCTTGGGGCCCGGCCGAGTCAACGCCGTACTGGTCGCGCAAGGCGACTTTCCGCTCTTCGAGGGACGGGGTGACTTCGGATCACCGCTGCAGCGTGGCGGACCGGCTGCCCGGCTCCATCTCTCAGGCTTCACCTTGAGCGGTGGGTCGCACGGACTCTCGTTCACCGACTCGCCGGGTAATCTGGGCGGCGCGGGTCTGATTGCTTGGAGCACGTTCACTGATCTTAATTTTCTGGGGCAACGTGTTGCAGGGATCAGCGCGGAGCATATCTTCGGCTTTGATTCGAACTTTTGGTACCAGGTCGATTTCTCCGGCGTCCCGGTCGCGTTTCGCGGCCTCGGCAGTGGCTCGGGGGAACGGATGACCTACGCGGACAAGCAGCACTTCCTAGACTGTCAGTTCGTTGACATTGACGATGCGGTCTGGTTTTGGACTGCAGATCGCGCATCGGGTGGCCAACTTTGGACGAATTCCCTGTTCAAGCGAGTCGGTGCGGTCTCGAAGACTCGCTCGGGCAACAACCTGCTCTGGTCGAACTGTCTGTTCGAGGACGTGGCCGGCCCGACCGCGATTCAGACCCTCGACGACGGGAAAACCAGCACGTACTATTTCTACCAGGTCGGGTGCCTATGGCGTGGCAGAGGTCCGGCTGTGGTGACCAGTAGCCTTGCGGGAGGCATGGGAGTTCTGTTCATTGATACCGAGTTCGCGCAGAACGGCGGCTATCTGGTCGTCAATTCGGGGCGGCAGGCGCTTTCGGCATGGAACAGCACCATCAGCGGTACGGCACGGCCAGGGGCGATACGCGATGGAGTCTTCATCGGCTCCTCCCTAGGCGTGGAGTTCCGTCAGGTCGAGACGCGCGAGCGCGACGGCTCCCGGATCTGGATCGACCGGCCCGCTAGCCCGGGACGACCGATGCTCGGCTGCTAAGCGCGTCCTCGGAGAACGTGCCACCGGCGAAACCGAGCAATTCTTCGACCTGCAGGGCAAACCGATGTGGGCCATACCACTGCTGGGCTTGGGCCGCCACCGAAGCCAGGAACGCGTCGCGCTCGAGATGGGCGACAGGTTCGCTCAGGTAGTGCTGACCTTGGGCGAGCCCGTCCTGGTTCGCGTGCTGAGCGCTTGTATTCACGGTGACACAGCCGTGGACCGCATACGCTGCGAATACGCTTGACTTGGCAAGATAGTCCGCCGGGTAGTCGATGAGCGCAAAGGTCGAATCGAGGAGAAGTTCGGAGAGATTCTCGTCGGACAGCTTGCCCAGAAACCTTGCGGGCAGACCTCCCCAGTCAAGGCCGCAACTGGCGCCCGACCCGACCTCAACCACCTCAGTGGGATCGATCGAGGCCAGGGTCGGCTGCAGGCGCTCAATCAGGCGATAGGCCCGCTGTCGCGTCGGGTGGCTGCCAAAGACCACCATGCGCCGCGTCCGTTCGCGCAACGGCTTGACAGCCAAGGGTTCGCCGATCGTCGAGAAGACCGGCCGCGCAAGGACCGGGAGCGCAGCCCGTGCATGCACACGGAGCCAGTGCGCGTGCTTGGCCGTAGTGGTCCAGCTGATGGTCGCCAGACGCACTAGGCGAGCCGCAATCAGGCGTTGAACGGGTGATAACCAGAAGGCACTCTTCCACGGTGGCCCGAAGGCAAAAAGTTCGTGAAAGATCACGCAAACACGCAATCGCCCCCCCAAAAGACCGCGCACGGCAGCCATTTCGTCGAGGAGCCAGAAGCAAAGCCCCCTCTTGGCGAGCCCGTATCCCGAAAAATGGAGGATGACCGCCGGCATGAGTCCTCTGCCCTGGAGCCGTATGCCAATTTCGTCCGCAAGCCGGTAACCAGGGCCACGAGATGTTGGTATGAGCAGCGTCTCGGTGAGCGCCCCGCGCCGCTTGAACTCCCTATCGAAGCGACGCACATAGTCCAGTACCCCCCCCTCGACATTGGCGACGATCTGCACGATGTGCGGAAATGCTGGGGTCTGAGGTAACCGGCTCATCTCGCCTTCAACCCCAGTGCGCGCCGGAACACTCACTGGCCAAGGCAGCGACAGAGAGTGTTTTCTTGACGACCTGCTCGGGCGTGATACTCCGAATGCAGCGCATTTTTTCCGCCACACACTCGTCCAACCCGCAATTGGCGCAGTCGGTCCGTTCATAGAAGACGTGGTCCTCGTTGCCAAAGGGAAACCAGACTCCTGCAAGGTTGCGCGACGAAAATATGGTGATTACTTTCGCGCCGACGGCCGCCGCCAGGTGGGCCGGACCGCTGTCGTGACCGAGAAAGGCCACGGCAGAGGCGGCCACGGCGCCGCTCTCGCGAGGCGTCAGTTGCCCGCACAGGTTGATTACCGCACCACGCCAGGCACGGGCGAGCCGTGCGCACCGTTCCGACTCGTCCGCAGAACCGATCAAGACGAGGCCCGTGCCCAATAGTCCCTCGCCAAGATGCCTAAGCGCGGTGAGCCAATAGTCATCACCCCAGTCCTTCACCGGCAGTTTGGTTCCGAGGCTGACCACCAGATAGGGATTTCCGGCCAGCGGAGCCAGAACTTGGCTGGCACGCCCCCTCTCGGCAAGCGTGAGATTGAGGGAAAAATTCTCCTGGATCAATTCAGTGTCCCTGCCGCCCGCCATGCGCAGCAGTCTCAGGCTTTCAGGTTCCCAGCGCTCGAGGTGGCCTAGGTACCCGCGCTTCTCGAAACGTTTGGACAAGGACAGTCCCTGGACATCGACGACACCCGCAAGCAAGAAGAAGAGCCGATCGCGAAGCCGCTGCGCAAAGGTCCGCTGCGGCATTAAATAGTAGATCCGGCGCGGACGAAATTCTCGGAGTTGGTGAAACAGCGACCAGACATCGGCCAGGGAACGGGGGGTACGGTACTCGGCGTAAGCGTCGATCAGGCCGGATCCGGCCAGCACCTGATAGCTTGAAGCAGCCTTTACGCCGCCGTCGGCTGGGAGATTCGTCAGCAGGACTATTCGGGTGTCGGGCTCGGACCGTCGCACATGATGGAACGCCGGCAGCGCCACCACGGTGTCCCCGAGGCTCCCGATTCTCAGGATCAGTATGGTTTTGCGCATGGATATTTTCGAAGACCGACGCAAAGGGAACCGGAAATTATCGAGTCCCAAGCATATTGCGCGATTGTGTCAAGGATATGTTGCCAGTCGTGCCTCGACTGCGTGACCCGTCTTACGACTGAAACATTGATTCGGTAGCTTCGCTGACTTGGTGCATTCCCGGTTGCGGGCGCAAGTCAAAGGGACCGGGCGCTGCACCGTTAAGTCGAGTGATGGCAAGGGGCTGACTGCGGGTACCCCTGACCAGACGACCCGCCGGATGCTCTCGCCCGTCACGCCACCGACCAGCACGACAAAGGAGCCACGATGCCAGAAGCGCGGTCTCGCGTTCAGCCATCTCGAGCATCTCAATATATTCGCTCGGCGCGCTCCGTCCGGACCGCCTTCAGGATGGGAATGAATGGGGGCCCCTTCGTGTGATGGTTCATTGCGGTCTATTCGGGCACCCTCGACACATGGTCGCGTAGAGCGCTGCCGATGAAGAGAAAGCGAAGCAACTCCGTGCGATTCGGAGCAGTAAGGTGTTGAAGGTAAGCGAAGTCGGGCCCGAAGGGCGGGATCCGCGGCCGAGAGCTTACGCTTCAAGATGCCGCTCTGGAGTCCGCGATAACTCGTCGTCGCCTCGCTGCTCCTGCTGGCGGGTCGCTAAGACTGGAATCCCCGCTATAGCGCCGTAAGGCGTTTAGCGACGGGTCATTTATTTCGCTGGAAGGATTCCGGAATGCGGGAACAGGACGACCGAATCGACGACGTCAACGCGCCGAAATCGGGGCCACGAAGCGAGCGGAGAGACTCTCTCGATTCCCTGAAGAGCTTCGCTTCGCGCAGAGGGGCTCTGGCCCGCCTCGGAGCACTAGGCGTTCTGGCCGGAACGAGTTCGCTCATCAGCGCTTGCGGTGGCGGCTCGGGGTCAAGTAGCGCCTCGGATGCGACGGCGGGGGGGACGTCCGTGAAGCCCGCACCAGCGCCTGCGCCCTCGTCCCCACCGGCGCCCGCATCCCCGCCGGCAGTGGTCAGCCCGGCGGTCATCAAGCTGCAGGCGACATTCAATACGTGGACTCCGCTCACTGTCAGTCCGAGCACGGTGACGGTCGCGCAGGAGGCCGCCTCGAACCAGGGAGATCCGCTCAGCGGTCCCACGGCACAGATTCTTCCAGCACCCATGGGCGCCGCGGTGAACCCCAATCCCGTGAGTCTCGCGACCTTGCCGCAGATCTGGGGCTACCGGCGCGATCTCTGGGTCGAACAGCCCGCGGGATTTTTCGGCACTCTGCCGTCGGACCAGAGCTGGTTTGTCCCTGTGAGCATCGATCATACCGGTGCAACGGAGAACTCCAACGGCGTGTGCGGAATGCACTTCATTTTTACCGGTCAAGCGTTCGAAGTCCTCTTCGCAGGGACCAATCTGCAGATTACCCTGATCGCGGATGGACAGTACGCTGCACCGCAGTTCATCACAACGACTATCACAGGAGGAGTCGTCGGAGCGCCGCTGGCATCGGTGAATGCTTACGTGAGTTTCGACTTCGGATCACAAGCCACACGCCATATATCCCTTTACGCTACTGACTCTCAGGGGCCCTGCGCGCTGGCCATCGGTCCACAGGACACAATCGTGCCGTGGGATCGATCTGCTGAGCCTTCCTTTAGCGTCATGTCCGACTCCTACGGACAATCGGTCAGCCAGAACTGGGGGAGCAGCGGTCCGTATTGGGAGGCCGCTGCATTACTCGGCCTGCCCCACATCGACCACAACGCAATCGGCGGCACAGGCTATGCCCCCAACAACACGAATTCGGACACACGTAACCCCGGCAATGACTTTGTCGCAAGGCTCGCTACAAGCACACCGTTTGGCTCCGACCTCTTCCTCACGGCAGGCAGCCTGAACGACGACAATTCGATTGCGGCCCCCCCCCTCTATGCGACCGGAGCCGAGGCGCTCGCCGCCTTCGACAACGCGGTATCGGAGTATTTCAACAACCTCCGCGCGGCGTTGCCGTATGCAGTATTGGCAGCCCTCGGTCCCTGGGCGCCGGTTCAATCGATCCCGACTTCACCGGTGGCCGAGTCGAAGCTCCTCACGATAAAGGCGGCGCTAGAAGCCGTCGGTGGTCCTTGGGTCATGCTCGACAACCTAAACGGAGGCTGGACGAACAGTTCGGGAGCGAGCGGCAATGGAGCGGAGGGTCCGTGGCAAACCGGGACCGGGAACGTCGGAGATCCCAAGGGGGACGGAAACGGCGATATCTACATCTCCGCAGATGGTGTCCATCCGACGGTGGCGGGATGTGTCTATCTTGGCGAGAAGATCGCGACCAATCTGAAGGCGGCCATTCTCGCCCTTTAGTCTGAGCGCCCGGCTGACTGCCGGAGGCGTCTCCCGGGCGCGGCTTTACCCCTCCCCGGCGAAGCCGGGCTCGCGTGGCTGTGCGGTCCCGGTTTTCGGAAATCGTCGCCCTGAAGGCCACTGTCCTCGCCACAAATCCCAACTGAGCGACCTGGGAGCACTCTCGATCGCTCCGGCGCGGCTATCCGACCAGGGAAGGCACCGATAAGACCCGAGGAATTCTCTGATGTAGACGGGGTTACACGATCCTGAAACAAACCGGACTCATCATTGCTGCTCTGCGGTAATTCCCTGCGCGCCCGCGGCGGCCCATCCATTCCCCTATGAACAAAAACCTCCGGATCGTTCTATTTCTATGCGGGCTCCTGCTGTTTGGCTCCTCGCAAGCAAACTGGAACTCCGATTGGGCGAGCCGGATCAAGGTCACCCTCAATACCTCGGCCGATGGCGTCTCGACCGCGGCACCGGTCGAGGGCGCGCAGGTCTTGGTGAGGCTGCATACCGGTAACTTCGCCTTTGGTGATGCAAAACCAGACGGCTCGGATATCCGCTTCATTGCCGACGACGACAAGACGCCCCTCAAATTCCATATCGAGCATTACGACAGTGTCACTGAGCTCGCGTTCGTGTGGGTGACGGTGCCGAAGATCGCGCCGGGCAACAAGAACGGCTACTTCTGGCTGTATTACAACAATCCCAAGGCGGCTGCCGCAGGAGATTCCAAGACCAGCTATGACAGTGCCCAGGCAGTGGTCTATCACTTTGACGAGTCGAGCGGCCCGCCGAAGGACTCGACGGCCTACGGGAACAACGCATCCGCCAGCGCGGGCACTTCCAATCCGAGCAGCCTGATCGATACTGGCCTGACATTGAGTGGCAACGACACCCTTTCCATCCCGGCGTCCGCGTCAATCAAGGTCGCAGCGAATGGCCTTACGGCATCCATGTGGATTAAGCCCGATGGTGCCGGCCAGAACGCCGTTCTCTTCAAACAGCTAGACGGCGCCAATTCGATCAGTCTGCTCTTGCAGGGCGACAAGATCGTCGCCCAAGTCAATGGCAGCGTGACGGCGGCCGGTGGCGCCGTCACGGCCGGGGCATGGCACCACGTGGCGCTGGTTGTCAAGGACAATGCCATCGCCTATGTCGACGGACAGGAAGTTGGGCGCGTCACCGCAGCGGCGCCCGCCATGTCCGGCACGGTGACGGTCGGCCAGGGATTCAAGGGCGACCTCGACGAATTTGAGCTCGCGGATTCAGAACGGAGTCCCGACTGGATTCGGATTGCCGCGCTGGGTCAGGGAGTCGATCAGAAGCTGACGACCTACGGGCAGGCAGAAGGCGGTGATGAGAGCGGCGGAACGTCCTACTTCAAGATTCTGCTGGGTTCAGTCACTCTGGACGGCTGGGTCGTGATCGGCATTCTGATGGTCATGATGATCATCAGCCTCTTCGTCATGGTGACGAAAGCGATCTTCGTGACGAAGACAGCGCGCGCCAACGCCTCGTTCAAGGAAGAATTTGACGAGATGGGAGTCGATCTGACGAAGCTGTATGAGGCAAGGGCTGCAAAACACAAGAAGGTCCGTGATGTTTCCTCGATGTTCCGGATCTATTCGGTCGGGACGGTCGAATTGAAAAAGCGCTTCGCGGTCTATCGGGAAAAGGGCCGCGCCCTGACCCTGACTCCCCAGTCGATCAGCGCCATTCGAGCGTCCCTCGATGCGAGCCTGATGCGGGAACTGCAGAAGTTGAACGCCCAGATGGTGCTTCTGACGATCGCCATCGCAGGGGGGCCATTCCTTGGACTTCTGGGAACTGTGGTCGGTGTCATGATCACCTTCGCGGCGATCGCGGCAGCCGGTGATGTCAACGTGAACGCGATCGCCCCGGGGATTGCCGCCGCACTTGTGGCAACCGTTGCCGGACTGGGCGTTGCGATCCCATCGCTGTTTGGCTACAACTATCTCGCCAGCAAAATCAAGGAACTGACCACGGATATGCAGGTCTTTGTCGACGAATTCGTGACCCGCCTCGCGGAAAACTATTCCGAGTAATCGGGCGCCAGGAAATAGATCATGCAGGTTCAGTCCGAGCAGAAGCCCTATGACGATATCAATGTCACGCCCATGCTTGACCTTGCCTATGTCCTGCTCGTCATCTTTATCATCATGACGACCGCTTCGGTCCAGGGCATCAAGGTCAACCTGCCCAAGGCGAGCGCCGCCCCGAGCCTGGCCAAACCCCAGACCAAGGCGATCACGATCCGCGAGGATGGGCAGGTGTTCCTGGATACCTATCCTGTCACGATGCAGGAATTGGAAGAACGACTGCGCCAACAAAAGGCGGTCAATCCCAACTTTCCCGTCGTCATCAAGGGCGACTCGAAGGTGCAATACGAGAAGGTGGTGGATGTCCTTGATCTCTTGGGGCGCCTGGACATCACCCAACTCGGCCTGGTCACACAGCGCTTGGTGAAATAGCCGTGGGCCCGAAAATTGAATCGCAAGTCGATCGCGAGCCAAGAGCCTGGGCGATTTGGCTCTTCGCCATTATTTTGGTTCTTGGTTCGGTTGTGGGAGCCGTCTACTTTTTCAAGGACTTTCTTGGCAAGCAAGAGGGTCCGAAGCAGGTCGTGCACAACATCTCCCTGATCAAGCAACCGCCTCCTCCGCCACCGAAGCCCCCCGAAAAGCCTCCCGAGCCGCCGAAGGTGAAAGAGGAGGTGCAGGTCAAGCAGCCGGATGAAGCCAAGCCGGACAAGCCTGCAGATGCGAAACCGCCATCGGACAAGCCGCTGGCGCTCGACGCCCAGGGTAGCGCCGGCTCGGATAATTTCGGGCTCGGCTCGCGTATCGGGGGTACGGATCTCACGGCGACCGGAGGTGGAGGCGCCTACTATACCGGCCTCATCCAGCGCCAGTTTTATGAAGCACTGATGAAGGACAAGAAGATCCAGCGTCAGTCCTTCCGGGTTGTCGTCAGGATAGAAATTGGACCCGATGGTCGCGTTCTCCATGCCACCTTCGTGACCGATTCGGGAAATCGCGACCTCGACCAACAGATCCAGACCGCGCTTGCCGATGCGCCCCCCCTCAAAGAAGTGCCGCCGAACTATCTGCGACATGACATCGAGGTACGCCTTAGTAATCGGACCTAGAACGCCTCGCGCCAATGCCCCAATCTCGCTGAACTAGCCCATGAAAACTAGAATATTACCGCTCGTTGTCGGACTCATCCTGGCTACCGCCAGCGGCGCGAGCTGGAGCGCCGATCCGTCGCCAATCGATCCCCTGCGCGCGGCGACGCTCAAGCTCATCGAGGCGCTCGTCGAGCAGGGCATCCTGACACGCGAGAAGGCTGATGCATTGATCAAGGAGGCAAGCCAACCCAGTCCCGCGCCAGTGGCTGCAACACCCGCACCTGCCAATGCTGCGACGGCGAATGGCACCGCAAGTCCCGGAGAGGTCCGCGTGCCTTATGTGCCCCAGTTCGTTCGTGACCAGTTAAAGGAGGAGATCCGCCAGGACCTGCTCGCGCAGGCAAAGCAGGATGGCTGGGCTCCCCCGGGAAGCGTTCCCGACTGGGTCCGTACTCTGAAATGGGAGGGTGATCTTCGAATTCGCTTCGAGAACGACGCATTTGCCAGCGGGAATGCCCCGGCCGTAAACCCTTTGGCAACCAACAACAACCGCGCCCTGACGCTTTTGAACACCACCGAGACGACAGACCGGGAACGCGTCCGGGCCCGTGCCGGCTTTACGGCTGATATCGACGACGAGACGAGCGCCGGCTTTCGGCTCGCTACCGGAAGTGCGACCGACCCGTTGTCGGAGAATCAGACACTGGGCAACTACGAAACGCGCTATACCGTTGCTGTGGACCGGGCTTATCTGCAATTCCGTCCGTATCCGGGCTTCTCGGCGACCTTCGGCCGCTTCGCGAATCCGCTAGTGGCCACCGACCTCGTTTGGGCACCGGATTTGAGCTTTGATGGCATCGCGCTCAAGTACTCGCGCGATCTCGGGCAGGGCACACGACCCTTCATTCTGATGATGGCCTCGCCCGTCCAGGAGATCGACCTGGGCTCGGCCAACAAGTACCTCTTCTCGACCCAAGGCGGGATTCAGCAAAACTGGGGGCAAGACACGAACGCAACAATCGCGCTCGGCTACTATCGCTATACCGGGATCGAAGGCGTGGTCAGCCCCCTTGGCACGTCGCTCTACGAATACACGGCGCCGGCCTTTACGCAAAAGGGCAATACCTACTACAACATCAGCAGCGATCCAACCCGACCGCTCCTCGGTCTGGCTTCGGCCTATCGCCTTGCTGATCTCACTGCGACTCTCGATACGGTCGTTAACGGCCCGTACCATGCGATCCTGACCGCCGATTACGTCAAGAACCTGGGGTTCGACGAAGCTGCGGTCTCCGCGCGGGTCGGCCAGAACGTGCAACCCAAGACCGTCGGGTACCTTGTACGGGGCGTATTTGGTGACCCTGAACTGAAGGCCCGCAACGACTGGCAGCTTTCCCTGACCTACAAACATGTCGAGCGGGACGCGGTCCTGGACGCATTTACGGATCCGGACTTCCACCTCGGCGGAACCGACGCCAAGGGTTATGTGTTCGGCGCCAGCTATGGACTGGCGAAGAACACCTGGGCCACTTTGCGCTATTTCAGCACGGATTCGATCAACGGGCCGCCGTTGTCCATCGATCAGATCCAATTCGACCTGAACACCAGGTTCTGAGGCGATCATGTACGGCCTTCCACCACTTTGCCTGGAATCCGGCCGCCGTCGAGCACTGCGGACTTCGGGATTGACCGCCGTGATGATTTTGATGACCCTTCAAAGTGCGACACTGTTTGCGGCAGACGACAAGAAGGAACAGAACGCAGCGCGGCGCTACGAGGCCCTGTTGCAACGCTACGAGCAGGAGCGGACCCAATGGCAGGCTGAGCGTTCCGAGCTACAGAAAAAAATCGCCGCAAACGACCAGGCGCTTGCCGCAGAGAAAGCCGCTGCCGATAAAACCAGTCAGGATCTCGAGCAGTCGACCAAGGCCCGCAGCGGCTTGCAAAAGACGATATCCGATCTGAACAGGCGGATCGAAGAGCAACAGCGCACGAGCGCGGCTGCGCTCGCGGCCAAAGGCGCTGAGATTGAGGCGTTCAATAAAGCCCGGCTTATGGAACGTACGACACTCAACGCGCATCTGGCTTCGGAAAAGCAGGAGCTGGCCACGTGCCTGAATCAAAACGAGCGCCTCCTCGCGTTAGGTCACGACTTGCTCCAGCGCTACCGCGACAAGGGCTTCGAAGAGATCCTCAAACAGGAGGAGCCTTTCCTGGGTTTCGGGGATACGCAGATGTTCAATCTGGTCCAGGAGTATCGGGGAAGCATCGATGCCCAGCGCGCCCTACCGGACGCCAACGCGAAATAGTCGGGAATCCACATGCCAAGAATGAAGCTCCCTGTCCTCAAGCGTCGCGATCCGCTGCACTGCGTCGTTCGGATGCTTGGCACAGGCGTATGCCTGGTGCTGGCTGCCTGCAGCACGCTGCATACCGTTGGGAATACGATTGAAGATCGGCTGGGCCTCGCGAGCCCGCCCGATCCCGCGCTTACCGACGCAATCTCTGAGAGTCGGGCGAGCCGCGGGTCGAGCTACACCGTGGGACCCGAAGACGTGCTGGAAATCTCGGTCTGGAAGGAGGACAACCTGAAGAAGGAAGTGCTCGTGCGGCCGGACGGGGGCATCTCGTTCCCATTGGCTGGCGATCTGCGGGTCGTCGGTATGACTCCCGACCAGATCCGCGCCGAGATCTCGCGACGGCTTGAGCACTACATCCTCGATCCGGCGGTCTCGGTCTCGGTCATGAAGGCCGCTAACTACAAGGTGTACGTGATTGGTCGAGTCAACAAACCCGGCGATCTCACCTCGGGCCGCCCCCTGGACGTCCTGCAGGCACTGAGCATGGCCGGTGGGCTGACCCCGTTCGCGCAGGATCACGACATACGCATTCTGCGGACCATCGAGGGCAAATCGGTCTCGATCCCTTTCGACTACGTGAGTATTCGTGAGGGTACCGACCTGGATCAAAACATCGTCTTGAAGAGCGGCGACGTCGTTGTCGTTCCCTGACCATGGTCGATACGACTCCGGTTTTCAAGAGACTACCGGATGCGTGCCCTAGCCCGCCCGTCGCGCTTGTTCGCGGCGCTGGCTACCGGCTTCATGGAGGCGACGACGCAGGCTGCGGACGTCGCAGTTGATGGCAGCGTCCAGCTTCAGAACCAGTACAGTGACAATTATCTCTTCAGTGCTGCGCCCCATTCACCTCTATTGATCCTTGCCTTGAGCCCAAGCCTTTCTCTGAAAGAGAACACCGAAGCGTCGAACCTGCGGATCGACGCTTCGGCCACGGCATTCGACGTGCCGCGGCTGCATGAGGACAACCACACTGATCTGAATCTGAGCCTTGCGTACAGTATCCATGATGAGAGAAATACCGTCGGCGCGACGCTCAGCTATGTGAAAAGTCTGACGGTCGAATCCGAATTTCTGACGTCAGGGGTCCTGCTGTCCAAGCAGAAGCGGGACGATATCCTGTTCGCGCCGTCCTGGAGTCGGGCACTTTCCGAGCGGCTCATGGTTTCGGCGAGCCTGTCGGCGGAGGACGTGCGTTACCCCGGTCCTGCGGGAGCGGGCGCGAGCGCAGCCAACTATCAGTACTACCAGTTCCCGGCGAGCTTGCAGTACGCTTCGACAGAACGCGATAATTTGAGTCTGACTCTGACGACGTCCCTCTACCGCACCGATTCGGGAGCGGACCGGACCCTGTCCGAGCAGATTGGTGGCACTTGGCAACACCAACTCTCCGAGTCCGCGACCCTCTCGGCGAGCCTTGGGGCATTCGACAATCGCACGCGGACCTTAAGGCCTTTCGTCTTCTGTCCCGTCAATATCTTCTACTGCTATATCGGCGCGGTTCCCCTACAGGAAATTAACGTCAATCGCAATTCTTCGGGTAGCGGCAACCTGATCAACGTCGGTTTTGACGACCGTTTGAGCGAGACCCTGGGCCTCTCGGCGCACGCGGCCAGACAGCTGATTCCGAGCGGATTTGGCGGTCTCTATGTCACCGAGTCGATGGACGCAGGCCTTAGCTCGCAGCTTGCCGAAAACCTGTCGGGAGGTCTCAAATACTCGCAAGTACGCACCCTCCTGCCGAGTCCCGCCGATGGATTCACGGGAGCGAGCGAGTCCTTAAGTGCCTCACTATCGTGGAAGATCGATGAGTTTTCCAGCATCCAGGCCGGGCTTGGCCGGACCAACACGCTACACGAACGGTCCGGCTCGCCAAGAATTCATGGCGACTCGATCTTTGCCAACTATCTCTACGCGTGGCCCGAGAGCCGCGAGGCGGGCAAGCGATGAGCCAGCTCGCCCGTGCCCCACTCCACACCGCTTCGGAGGCACATCGCCATGTCCACTAGTCGCTTCGACGAATACGGTCCTGACGAGCAGACCGAAGAGCGTAGCAAGCCCTTTTCGTACTACGTCGACGTTGCCAAGCGCAGGCGGCTTGCGATCGGCATCACCTTTCTCGTCATCTTGAGCCTCGGAATCGCGATTGCTTTCCTCATTCCTCCGGTCTATCGGTCGAGCGCAACGATTCTGATTCAGGAGCAGGAGATCCCACAGGACCTGGTCCGCTCCACCATCACGTCTTTCGCCGACGAGCGGATTCAGGTGATCAGCCAGCAGGTGCTGGCCCGCTCGGTGCTTCTCGGGCTTATCGACAAATATGGTCTCTACGCGCGCCAGCGTCGGACCGCGACCAACGAGGAGGTCCTCGACCGGATGCGATCGGACATCGAACTCAAACCCGTCAGCGCGGATGTCATCGACCATCGTAGCGGCAACCAGGTCAAGGCGACCATCGCATTCAAGATCTCCTATAGCAGTAACTCACCGGACAGTGCCCAGAAGATCGACAACGAACTGGTCTCTCTCTATCTGAATGAAAATACGAAGGATAGGCAGCAGCGTGCTGCGGAAACCTCCAACTTTCTCGAGGAGGAGAGCACCCGTCTTTCCAAGCACATCGCCGAGGTCGAGGCCCAGCTGGCAGCCTTCAAGGCCAAGAATGCGGGCCGCCTGCCGGAGCTGCGCGACCTTAACATGTCCATGTCCGAGCGGAACGCCCAGGAGCTTGAGCGCATCGAGCGCGATCTCACTCAGCTGTCAGACCGGCGCGCGGCGGCGCAGGCGCAACTGGCCCTGACCACACCCAATTCGGCGCTCCCCGGTGAGGCCGGTTCAGGGGTGGTTCTTCAGCCCGAGGATCGCTTGAAGTCCTTGAAGGCTGAACTGGCCGCGATCACGGGCGCTTACAGCGATGATCATCCTGACATCCGCAGGCTCAAGAGGGAAATTGCCTCGCTGCAGGCGCAAGGCTACGACGACGGGCGGGACGATGCCCAGCAGCGACGGCTTGAAGCGTTGAGGGCACAGCTCGTTGAGACCCAACAAAAGTACGGCGATGGGTATCCTGATTTGCAACGGATCAAGCGTGAAATCGCCGCTCTCGAGAACACTCCGCCAGCCAACCCACGAAATCTCGAGACGCGCGTGCGCGCAGAAAATCCGATCTACCTGAATCTCAGATACCAGATCGACGATGCGAACGCGCAGATGAATGCAATGCAGGGCGAACGGAAGGAGTTGCTCCGCAAGCAGCGCGAGCTCGAAGCAAAGCTTGAGCAGATGCCGGAGGTGGAGCGAGAATACCTGACCTTGTCGCGTGATCAGGAGAATTCAAGAGCGCGCTTTCGCGAATTGAAGGAAAAGCAGATGGAGGCTGAAGTCGCCGAGCAGCTCGAACACGATCGCAAGGCGGAACGCTTCACGTTGATCGATCCACCCCAGGTGCCGGAACGACCGGCGAGCCCGAATCGAACCCTGATAATCCTGGCAGGCTTTGTCCTTGCCGTGGCAGGCGGCGCGGGCGCTGGCCTGGCGCGCGAGTCCTTGGACTCGACGATCAAGTCCCCCGACGACCTCAACCGCTACCTGGGTGCGCCCGTCCTCTCGGTCATCCCGATGGTCAAGGCGCCGCGCAATCCGTCCGGGCAGCGCAGGCGACAGTGGCTTGTCGTGGCCACAATACTCGCCTGCCTCGCGGTGGTACTGCTGCTGCTGCACGTTTTCGTGATGCCGCTTGATGTGCTCTGGTTTTCCTTGCAGCGCCGCTTCTTGGCATGACCTAGAATCAGGCCACTCATGAACGATATCTCCAAGAGTCTCGAAAACCTACCCGCGGCCGGGTCTCGCTATACGCTGAAGATAGAATATAGCGAGACCCGGGTGATGCCGGAAGCGGCACGCCATGTGCGCTCCCATCGCGCCGTGGTGGGCCGCAAGCGCTCACCGTTGTCGGAAGCGTTCAAGGTGCTGCGCGCCCAACTCCTACAGCGCATGCGTTCTCAGGGTTGGAACTCCCTCGCCGTCACCGCGCCCGTGGGCGCGGCGAGCAAGTCCTACACGTCGATCAACCTGGCACTGACGATCGCCGCCGAGTACGACAAGACCGCCCTTCTCATCGATGCCGATCTGGGAGACCCTCAACTCGCCCGACTGTTCGGTCTGGGGCCGGTACAGGGCTTGACCGACCATCTTCTGGATGGCGTTGCGCTGTCCGAGTTGGTGGTCAACCCAGGGATCGATCATCTCGTGCTTCTGCCCGCGGGAAAGGCCGTTGCGCAGTCAGCGGAACTGCTTGGGCTCGACGCGAATACGCTGCTGATCGACGAGCTGAAGTCACGGTATGCTCAACGCTACATCATCTTCGATGCCCCGCCTGTGACCAGTGCCGAAGGCTTGAGTCTGTTTGAGAAGGTCGATTGTGTTCTCCTGGTTGCTGAGGGCAACCTGACGAGCCGGGCCGAGCTTGAGGAATGCCGGGACCTCCTGCGACCCTATAATCTGATCGGCTCAGTGTATTGCGAACCCAACCCGACGGAATCCGCAGATGCCGTTTCGCGGGTCGAACCCGAGGTCGCGAAACGCCCAGGTCCAAAATGAAGGGCCCCTGGCGGTTCGGCGTGGCCCGTGGTCCGTGGGCGCTCGCCGTACTGCTTCTCGTCGGCCACACCGTGTACGCTGCTCCGCGACCATTCCCGAGAGTTGAGCTGCCCGAGTCCCACCTCGGTCCTGAACAGCTTGCCGTGATTGTCAATGATGCCGACGCCAGTAGCATTGAGGTGGGTGCTTACTATGCCAAAGAGCGCGGTCTGCCTCCATCGCAGGTCGTGCACGTGTCGTTTCCTTCCGGGCTCGATAGTCTCGACGTCGACACCTTTGGACGGATCCATGCTGAGGTGGAGGCGCAGGTAGCACCTCAGATTCAAGCGTTTGCCCTGGCCTGGACCCATCCATTTCGGGTCGGCTGCATGTCGATCTCGAGCGCTTTTGCACTGGGGTTCGACCCGGCCTATTGCGCTACAGGTTGCGTCCCGACCAAGAGGTCGATCTATTACAACACTGCATCGGCCACACCGTATGCGACCTATCACGTGCGTCCGACCATGATGTTGGCCGGCAGCAGCGTCAGCCAGGTTCGGGCAATGATCGACCGTGGGGTCCGCTCCGATGGACGATGGCCTGGGGGCACGGCCTATTTGGTGCAGACCGGGGATAGAGCCCGCAATGTCCGCGCTGCGAGCTACGCGTCACTCCAGGCCCTACTGGCGAGGAGCTATCCGATCGTGCTCGCCAATGAGCCCCTCGAGGGGCGCTCGGATGTGATGTTCTACTTCGTTGGAGCAAGCCAGGTACCCGGTCTCGCATCGCTTCACTTCGAAGATGGGGCGATTGCCGATCACTTGACCTCTTTCGGCGGGGTCCTGACGGGGGGCAGACAGATGAGCAGTCTGGCGTGGCTCGATGCGGGGGCCACTGCAAGTTATGGCACGGTGGTTGAACCATGTTCCTTTCCCGCCAAATTCCCGGATGTAGGGGTCGTGATGGGTCACTATCTGAGTGGCGAGACATTGATCGAGGCGTACTGGAAGTCGGTTTCCATGCCCGGCCAGGGCGTCTTCATCGGAGAGCCGCTCGCGCGTCCTTTTTCGGGTGCGCGCTTAACCTGGACAAAGGACAACACGTTGAGCATTGAGACCCGCGAACTCCCCCCGGGCAACTACCTCTTGCAGGAAAGCGACGCGAGCCATATCAGCTTTCGAACCATCGGTGCGTGGAGCTTTGCCGACTTCGATGTTCGCGATCTGCGCATCCCCGACGCGCTCTCAAACGCCGTCTATCGTGTCGTCGCGGCCCCTCCGTCCTGATCAGGGTCATGCTTCCCCCCGTCCAAAAGCTGAACTCGAGGTGGCGGCGAGCAGCCCGCGCGACCTTCCTGCTGGGATTAATTGTGGCGGAGAGCGCGTACGCCCGGGAATCCCCGCCCCAGCGTGAACAGCGCATATTCGGATATACGGATGCCGCGGGCACGACCATGCTGACCAACGTTCCCGAGAACCCGCCTGCCGCGGTCCGCTACACGCTGCTTGTCGATCTGCATGAATCCGAGGGCACAGCGCCCGGAGTGCTTACGGCAGGCGCGCACCGGCGTGTGCCGGTTTCCTCTGAACTTCGACACTGGGTGGAGGAGGCATCGCGAGCCCAACGTCTGGAGCCTGCGCTCGTCTACGCGGTCATGGCCACCGAGTCGGGCTACAACCCGCAGGCCGTCTCTCCCAAGGGAGCACTTGGTCTGATGCAGTTGACTCCTGAGACCAGCCAGAACTATGGTGTCAAGAATCCGTTTGACTCGCGTGAAAGTATCTTCGCCGGTACCCAACACTTAAGACGGCTGCTGGATCAATTCCGTGGAAACCTGCCGCTCGCACTAGCCGCCTACAACGCGGGCAGCAACGCAGTCATTCGCTACCATAACGAAATACCCCCCTTTGCCGAAACTCAGGCCTACGTCCCGCGGGTGCTCGACACCTACGAACGCCTGCGCTTCGCAGCGCCGTAGGACAGATCGCCGTCGCTGTGACGCCTTTTGATCACCGCTCGATCCTGTTAGCGGGCGAGGGCGATTCCCCAAGAGTTTCTACTTGGGACGGGCAGGCTCGGGGAGGATATCGATGATCGGATTTATCCCGCAGACGAGTGCACCGCCATGCGGATGTCATATTCAGTACCTAGACTGATGGATAGCCGTGAATCGATATGTCATTCGGTGTTCTCGACGCGTGTCCGGTTCGACAGTCGCCGAAAAGTAATCTGGGGGATCAGTTGCCCCATGCTTTCGTGGCAGGCTGTGCTGCTCTCGAAAGCGACGAGTCGAGCAAGCGAGACGGTGTGGCTACCAAGTCGTTGGTGAGTAGCCCGGTCGGCGAAGGGTATTGCGAGGTTGGCGCGCAAGTGAGCCGGCCGGATCGACGGAAGTTCTTGCACGAGGCCGAGGTTGCTTGCGAGCGCGACGTTTGACAGGGGCGTAACCGTCCCTCTTTGCCTGCTTCTTCTACGTGAATTGTGGATATCGTGCTCAGCCCTGTCGTTGTGTTCCTGATCGCCCTGACGATCAGCGTCTGGGTGATCCCGCTGGCAATCCGTATCGCGCCGCGTATTGGCATGATCGACGAGCCCGATCCGCGCAAGATACATCGTGCGCCGATCGCCCGTGTCGGTGGCGTCGGGATCGCCGCCGGGGCTCTGCTGGTGCTTGTCCTTCTCGCTCCGCGCACCCCGTTCTTGTGCGCATTTCTTGTGGGATCGGTGATCCTGGCCTTTTTTGGCGCCTGGGACGATGTGCGTGAACTCGGTCACTACCCGAAGTTTGCGGGCCAGCTGTTCGCCGCAGCTTTGGTGGTCTGGTATGGCGGTGTCTGGATCTCAGACGTGCCTTTCCTCGCCACTCCGCTGCCGGCGTGGCTTGGCCAGCCTTTCACGGTTGTTGCGATCGTCGGTGTCATCAATGCGATCAACCACTCCGACGGACTGGATGGCCTGGCAGGAGGCGAGACGGCCCTGAGCCTCGGGGCCATGTCATGCCTCGCCTATCTGTCGCGCAATGCGGACTTCCTCATCTTCACGGCAGCGGTGGGTGGCGGACTGCTGGGCTTCATGCGCTATAACACCTACCCCGCCAAGGTCTTCATGGGCGATCTGGGAAGCCAGTTCCTCGGATTTGCAGTCGCTGTATTCGCGATTGCCCTGACCCAGCAGGTCAATCACACTCTCTCGAAATCGCTGGCGCTGTTGCTGGTCGGGCTCCCGGTGCTCGACATCCTTGTGGTGCTGTATCTGCGCATCAAGGGGAAGATGAATTGGTTCAAAGCCACGCGCAACCATACCCACCATCGCCTTCTGGATCTGAATTTCGATCATCACCAGGCGGTCCTGATCATTTATTCGGTGCAGGCGCTCCTCACATTCGTCGCGGTCTTCATCGCCTACGAATCGGACGTTCTCATCCTGGCCGTCTACTTTTCCACCTGTGGCAGCTTGTTCCTAGGGCTCGTGCTGGCCGAGAAACTGGGCTGGCGCTTGATGCGCACGCAACCATCCCTTCCGTCGCGCCTGATGACGGCGTTGTCAGAGCGATCCACTTTCTCCCGAGGCATTTTGCTTTTCATCCAGATCTCGGTTCCGGTCTACCTCCTGTTAACCAGCGCCGAAGTGTCGAAGGAATATGTCGGCGCGCCGGTCGGCACCTATACCGTGACCCTAATCGCACTACTCGCCCTCTTGCTCGCATTTGGCGTGCAGCGTTCGCCGGCCATCTACCGACTCGTCCTTTTTAGTTCGGTAGGCATGATCGCGTACTGTATCTACTGCGCGCCGCCCGCGCTCAATCTCTTGGGTGTCATAGCGAACGTCGGCTACTTCGCAGCACTCGCGCTGGCCGTCGCGCTGGCGGCCTTGTTCCGCAGCCAGGATGATTTCTCGCCTTCGAATATGGACTTCCTCGTGGTGGCAGCACTCGTAACGGCCGCGGTCTTCTCCAACGAAATCATTGGAGCCGGCAGCTTCTGGACGGTGGCGATCGGGACGACGGTGGTGTTCTACGCCTGCGAACTGATCATTTTGCGCGGCGGGAAGAAGTGGAATAGGATCCTGAGTACCTCGGCAGTCGGCTCGCTTGGCATCATCGTTGGAAAGGTTTTCCTCTAATTCGGGCACTCTCATGAATCGCGTAAGTACTAAGCAAGAAAACTCAGGATCCAAAAGGGTCGCTCTGGTAACGGGAATCACAGGACAGGATGGTTCGTATCTGGCCGATTTTCTGTTGCGTAAGGGGTATGTTGTACACGGCATCAAGCGGCCCACCTCCTTGTTCAACACAGCGCGGATCGATCATCTCTACCAGGATCCACATGAGTTGAACCGTTCCCTCATTCTGCACTACGGCGACCTGACGGATTCGACCAGTCTGATCCGGATCATTCAACAGGTCCAACCCGACGAAATTTACAATCTGGCCGCCCAAAGTCACGTAGCTGTCTCCTTCGAGGAGCCCGAGTACACTGCCAATGCCGACGGCCTTGGTGCGCTGCGACTGCTTGAAGCGATCCGCATCCTGAATCTTGAGAAGAAGACCCGCTTCTACCAGGCTTCGACCTCCGAGCTTTATGGACTCGTTCGGGAGACGCCGCAAACGGAAACGACACCCTTTTACCCGAGATCACCTTACGCCGCCGCGAAGCTCTACGCATTCTGGATGGTCGTGAACTACCGGGAAGCCTATGGGATGTATGCGTGCAACGGCATCCTCTTTAACCACGAGTCCCCGGTTCGTGGGGAAACATTCGTCACCCGCAAGATCACCCGCGCGATGGCGCGTATCAAGCTAGGGCTGCAGGAATGTCTCTATCTCGGTAATCTGCAGGCATTGCGGGACTGGGGGCACGCTCGCGACTACGTCGAAGCACAGTGGTTGATTCTCCAACAAGAGGTCCCCGAGGATTTTGTTATCGCAACCGGACAACAGCATTCCGTGCTTGACTTCGTCAACGCCACTGCTCTTGAACTTGACATGGAACTCAGCTGGCATGGTGAGGGTCGAGACTGCCATGCGACCTGGAAAGGGCAGAGGATCGTTGCGGTCGATCCCCACTACTTCAGACCCACTGAAGTCGAAACCTTGCTGGGAGACGCGACGAAGGCCAAGGCTAAACTCGGATGGATACCGCAAACGAGCTTTGAGGAACTGGTGCGCGAAATGGCGAGAGAGGATTTGGCCCAGGCCAAGCGGGATTCGCTAATCGTCGCTCACGGCTATCGCGCGCCGAACAATCATGACTAGCCCGCAAGTCCTGCCGGGCCGGATCTTTGTTGCCGGGCATCGCGGCCTGGCGGGCTCGGCGATACTGCGCGAACTGGAACAGCGCGGTTATCGCAATATTGTCACCGCATCGCGTGATGAGCTCGATCTTACCGATGCGCGTCGAGTCGCGGACTTCTTCTCGGTGCAGCGGCCTGAGGTCGTGTTCCTGGCCGCAGCGCGCGTCGGGGGAATCCTGGCGAACAATACCTATCCTGCAGAATTCATCCATCAGAACCTGTCGATTCAGTCGAACGTGATCGATGCAGCGTATCGCCACGGAGTCCGGAAATTGCTCTTCCTCGGATCGAGTTGCATCTATCCGAAGCACGCGCCGCAGCCGATGCGTGAGGAGTACCTACTCGAAGGCGCCTTTGAGCCCACCAACGAGGCCTACGCGATCGCGAAAATCGCAGGTATCAAGATGTGTGCCGCGTATAACCGGCAATATGGAACTGACTTTATGTGTGTCATGCCGACCAACCTGTATGGGCGTGGTGATAACTATGACCTTCAGAATTCGCACGTATTGCCGGCGCTCCTGCGAAAGGCCCATGAGGCGAAGGTGATGGCTGCACCGTACTTCGACGTGTGGGGAAGCGGTACGCCGCGTCGCGAGTTCATGCATGCTGACGACCTCGCGTCAGCATGCATATTTCTGATGGAGAACTTCAAAGCCGGGCAAGTTGGAGAATTCATCAACATCGGTACTGGATCGGATATCTCGATTGCCGAACTCGCAAGTGCCGTTGCCCGGACTGTCGGGTTTGCCGGAAGAGTACGGTTCGATCCGACAATGCCCGATGGTCCGCAACGCAAGCTTCTCGACGTCTCGCGACTAAGCGAGCTGGGATGGCGCTCTTCGATCGACCTTGCTACAGGATTGAAGGATGCATATGCCGACTTCCTGACACGGGTGGGAGACGGGTCGCGCAACCAGTCACCGGCGGGAGCGCTGGGAAGGTAGCCCAAGCCCGTCCATTGGTGAGGCTCGTGACTCGCGCGCCGTCAAGTCCGGCCGTAGCTGTCCTCGAAGCGGACAATATCGTCTTCGCCCAGATAGGAGCCGGACTGCACCTCGATCATTTCGAGATCAACCTTGCCTGGATTTTCGAGGCGATGCTGCGTTCCGATCGGAATATATGTGGATTGATTCTCCGAGAGCAGACATTGCTCTTCGCCCCGGGTCACGCGCGCCGTGCCCCGGACGACGATCCAGTGCTCGGCACGGTGGTGATGCATCTGCAAGGAGAGCTTCGCGCCGGGACGCACGACGATCCGCTTGACCTGGAACCTGTCACCCGCGTCGATACTGTCATAGTAACCCCAGGGTCGATAGATCTTGCGATGCGCTTCAGACTCGCTGCGGCCGAGCTTCTTGAGCTCGGCAACCACCTGTTTCACGTCCTGGATGCGATCACGGTGGGCGACCAGGACTGCGTCCGGAGTTTCCACAACAATCAGATCACTTAGGCCAATTGCCGCAACCAGACGCCCCTCTGCCCGGATCAGGCTGTCGCGATTTCCTATCCCGATGACGTCTCCCGTGACGACATTGCCCTCTGCGTCCTGCAGCCCCACCGCATGTAGAGCCTTCCAGGATCCGACATCTGACCAGCCGGCGGACAGGGGAAGCACGAGAGCATCCTCCCCGCCCGCGACATGCTCCATGACGGCGTAGTCGATCGAGTCCGAGGGACAGGCCAGGAAACTCGGGGAATGGAGTCGCATAAAGTCGGCGTCGCGCGCCCCCTGCGCTATGGCGGCCTGACACGCGGCAAGGATATCCGGACGATGGATTCCGATCTGGGTCAGCCAGACCGAGGCTCTCAGCACGAAAATACCGCTATTCCAGAGGTACCTCTTGGATTCGACATAGCTTTGCGCCGTCTGACGGTCGGGCTTTTCCACGAACCGCGTGATCCGGTGTGCGAACTCCCCCTCCCCGGCCAGTTCACCGATCTCGATGTAGCCATAGCCCGTCTCGGGTCCGTCCGGCTCCACCCCAAAGGTGACAATATGTTGCCTGTCGGCCAGACGAATCGCCTCAGACATGACTTGCCGGAACACCACCTCGTCCCGAATCATGTGGTCGGCGGGCATGACCGCAAGCACCGGATCTTCGCCGCCAGTGCGTGCGACCAGCGCAGCGACCGTCAGGGCAGGCGCGGTGTTGCGACCCACCGGCTCGAGGACAATGGCGGCCGGGCGAACCGCCACTTCGCGCAGTTGTTCGGCCGTGATGAACCGGTACTGTTCATTGGCCACAATGATCGGTGGCTGCCAGAGGAGACCCCTGGCGAGCCCCGGACCGTTAAGCCGAAGCGCGGTGGCCTGCAGCATCGACCGTTCACCCCCAAGCGCTAGAAGTTGCTTAGGCGACTGTTCTCGTGACAGGGGCCAAAGTCGCGTACCCGAGCCGCCGCAGAGGATGACCGGTTGAATGTTCATGGGTTACTGGATGGACTTCGCTTGGATTGAGAGGTCAGGGGGACGGGCTGCCCGGCGGCCGCCGAGCAGGGGTAGTGGGTCGAGCGGATCGCAGTCTTCACAGGGTCAAGCATAGCGTACAGATATTTCAGCCTTCCCGGGAGAAGCCGGGCCTCCCCCAAGTCCGACGGCAGGGGCCCCTCCGGTCCTGCGCACGCCTCGGGCAACCCTTCTCGCGGCCATCCTGGCAACGACGCTGGCCACGGCGCTTTACTCCACCGAATCAGCAAGATACACTCGCCCAGTCGCAATTCTCAAGGAGCGTCCCTTGGACGCAGGACCCAGTTGCCGAAGTCGGTTCCCAACCGACAGCCCCTTCGCCTGATCGCGTCGCTGGTTCCCTCCTTCGTCGCGTCTCGCTGAGGGCCTGATCACAGCGAGCGCCGCCCCCTCCACCCCGGTGAAAGAGGCCGCCGTCCGCACGGCCAGGAATCTTTGCATTTCAGCAATGTGACACAAAAACAGCATATTTGACATGCAAGATCGTGGCCTGTCGTGGCGTTGAGGACTCTGTTATGAATCTGGACCTGTTTCGCGATCGCGTGCTTCACCTTCTCGGCGCGGAGAGCGACGTTGGACTGCGCCAGTTCAAGCGCATTCTTTTGCTTGAGGCCTTTCGGACGAGCGACGTCCAGAAGACCGCCCCGCCGAGTATCGCTGAGCAACTCCTCGAAGTGTCCCGTATCACCCCGCGTGAGGTGATCGATCTTCTGAAGAGCCATGACGATGGACTGACCGAAACCGAAGCCGAGGAGATCGGTGAGCGCCTCGGGCCCAACGAAGTGCAAAGCGAGAGGCCGATGCGCTGGTATGTGCACCTCTGGCACTGCTACAGCAATCCGTTCAATCTACTCCTGACCGGCTTGGCGATTGTGTCCTACCTGACGGAGGACATGCGTGCGACCATCGTCATCGGGCTCATGGTGTTGCTCTCGACTTCATTGCGCTTTTTCCAGGAAGCGCGCTCAAACCGGGCCGCCGAGCGCTTGAAGGAGATGGTCAGTACCAAGGCGACGGTGCTGCGCCGCGATCCATCCCAAAATGCGGCTCCCGAGGCGAGCCGCTACTTTGGGATCGAACTCCATGTCCGTCCGGCGCGGCGCGTCGAGCTGCCGATCCGGCAACTGGTACCAGGTGACCAGGTGATTCTTGCGGCCGGGGATATGATCCCTGCCGATCTGCGGGTGCTCGCGGCCAAGGACCTGTTCGTGAGCCAGGCCGCGCTCACCGGGGAGGCATTGCCGGCGGAAAAGTATGTCGCCCAGCGCGACCCGAAGGTGCAAAATCCTCTCGAGCTCGACAACATCTGCTTCATGGGGACGAACGTGGTGAGCGGCTCGGCCACCGGCATCGTCGTCGCCACGGGCGTGCGCACCTATTTCGGTGCGCTCGCCGAGCGGGTCACGGCGGTCGACCGGGCCCCGACGGCCTTTCAGTCAGGGATCAACAAGGTCAGCTGGCTCCTGATCCGCTTCATGTTCGTCATGACGCCGGTGGTGTTTCTCTTGAACGGCCTCACCAAGCATGACTGGCTCGACGCTTTCCTGTTTGCCATCTCGGTCGCAGTCGGCCTCACCCCGGAAATGCTGCCGATGATCGTCACCTCGACGCTCGCCAAGGGTGCGGTGATCCTCTCGCGCAAGAAGGTGATCGTCAAGCGCCTTGACGCCATCCAGAACTTCGGTGCGATGGATGTGCTGTGTACCGACAAGACGGGCACTCTCACCCAGGACAAGATTTTCCTCGAGAAGCACACCGATGCCATCGGTGAGGATTCGTCCACCGTCCTCGAGTTCGCCTACCTGAACAGCTACTACCAGACGGGCCTGAAGAACCTGCTCGACGTCGCCGTCCTCGAGCATGGTGAGATGAAGCAGGAACTGGGGATCGTTCAGAACTACCGCAAGGTCGATGAGATCCCTTTCGATTTCGTCAGACGGCGCATGTCCGTTATCGTCAGCGAGCGCGAGGACCATCACGAACTCATCTGCAAGGGAGCGGTGGAGGAGATCCTCTCGGTCTGCACGACCGTGCGTCAGGGCGACACGGTCGTACCTCTGACCGATGACCTGCTTCTGGAAATCCGGTCGATCGCAGGCGATCTGAACCGCGAGGGCTTGCGCGTGGTGGCCGTCGCGATCAAGGACCTGCCGCCAGTCAAGGAGCATTACAGCGTGGCCGACGAATCCGGGCTGACCTTGGTCGGTCACATCGCCTTTCTCGACCCCCCGAAGGAATCCACTCGACCCGCGTTGAAGGCCCTTCGCGAACATGGCGTGGCCGTGAAGATCCTGACCGGTGACAACGAACTCGTCACGGCCAAGATCTGCAAGGAGGTCGGGCTGACCGTCGAATCCATGGTTCTGGGCACCGCCATCGAGAAGATGAGCGATGCCGAGCTGTCCGAGGCCGTCGAGCGCGGTACGGTGTTTGCCAAGCTCACGCCCGCGCACAAGGAGCGCGTCGTGCGCGCCCTGCACGCACGGGGACACGTGGTGGGATTCATGGGCGACGGCATCAACGACGCGCCCGCGCTGCGCGCCGCGGATATTGGCATCTCGGTCGACAGCGCCGTCGATATCGCCAAGGAGGCCGCCGACCTCATCCTGCTCGAGAAGAGCCTGATGATCTTGGAGGAAGGCGTGCTCGAGGGGCGCAAGACCTTCGCCAACATGCTGAAGTACACGAAGATGACGGCGAGCTCGAACTTCGGCAACGTGTTTTCGGTGCTGATTGCCTCCGCATTCCTACCCTTTCTGCCGATGCTGCCCATGCAACTGTTGGTGCAGAACCTTCTCTATGACATCTCCCAGGTCGCCATTCCGTTTGATAACGTCGACCCAGAATTTCTGGCCAAGCCGCAGAACTGGCGGCCGGACGACATCGGGCGCTTCATGTTCTATTTCGGACCGATCAGCTCCATATTTGACGTGGCCACCTTCATCATCATGTGGTTCGTCTTCAAGGCCGATTCCGTGGAGAATCAAACCTTGTTCCAATCAGGTTGGTTTATCGAGGGACTTCTGTCCCAGACACTGATCGTGCACATGATCCGCACCCGCAAGATTCCGTTCGTGCAGAGTATCGCCGGCTGGCCCCTCCTTATGATGACGCTCTTGATCATGGTCGTCGGAATCACGATCCCCATGTCCCCGCTTGCCGGGTACTTCAAGATGGAGGCGCTGCCTCTGAGCTACTTCCCGTGGCTCGCGGGCATCCTGCTTGCGTATATGGTGCTAACGCAAAGCATGAAGGGTTTCTATGCGCGACGCTTTGGTTGGCAGTAGCTCGGGGTATGAAGGGAATCATCACGCCTTATGATCCTCGTGAAACTCCGTCTTCAGGAACCCCGACGGGCCACCGCTCAGATCAGCAGATTTCGCGCGATCGCGTTCTCTGATTCACGTCTTGAGTGGAGCCAAAGCCGCCGGACGGTTCGAACCCCGATTCAAGGACGCGCCGCAGCGCCTTGACTGGCGCGCCGGGGCCATGACCGGAGTAAACTGAGTGGATCATGACGACTGCTCCTCCCCACTCCGACACACACGAACGCGAGGCGCGGCATCATCATGGCCACGCCGGGCATCACGCCCACAGCCATGGACACGCCCACCTGCCGACAGGCGGTACCCCGCGCGTGCGGCGAGCGTTTGTCATCGGCATTGCCATCAATCTGGCCTTCGTGGTCCTTGAGGTGATGTTTGGCCTCACGGCCCATTCCCTGTCGCTCCTGGCCGATGCAGGTCACAATTTCGGCGATGTGATCAGCCTGGTTCTGGCCGGTGGGGCGATGCTGCTCGCGCAGCGCAGTCCATCACCGCAGTTCACCTACGGACTGCGCGGAACAACAATACTTGCGGCGCTCGGCAACGCGATGACACTTCTCGTCGTAACGGGCGGAATCATTTGGGCCTCGGTCGTTCGACTTCAGACTCTTACCCCCGTTGCCGATGGCACTGTGATCCGCGTGGCTGCTCTGGGCGTCGTGATCAACACGGCGACCGCACTGATGTTCCTCTCCGCGCGGCATGACGACCTGAACGTGCGCGGCGCCTTCCTCCATATGGCGGGCGATGCAGCAGTCTCCCTCGGGGTCATCCTCGCCGCGATTGCGATGCGTTACACGGGCTGGCTCTGGCTCGATCCGGTGGTCGGGATGATCGTGGCGCTCGTGATCATGGCCGGCACCTGGGATCTGCTAAAGCAATCCCTGAGACTTGCCGTGCAGGCGGTGCCCGCGAACATCGATCCGAATGCCGTACGTGCCTTCCTCGTGTCCCAGGCGGGGGTGCGCGACGCGCACGACCTGCACATCTGGGCCATGAGCACCACCGAGACTGCGATGACGGTTCATCTGGTCATGCCCGAGGGGCACCCGGGTGACGGGTTCCTCGACAAGATTGGAGAGGATCTCGACCAGCTCTTTCACGTCGGCCATGTGACGCTGCAGGTGGAAACGGGAGCCCACGGTCGCATCTGCACGCTGGCCTGCGAGCAGGCCGTCTAGGGACGATCGCGCAGGGTTTGCGCGATTGCGTGCTTCGATTGCGTGCTTCGATCGTACCCTACGTTCGTACGCTTTAATCGTACTCGTCAATCGTGCAATCGGCCCACGGGCCGCGCACCGCCCTGTGTGACGAGGACCAATCCCGTTGCAGCGCAGACGAAGGCCACGAGGTGGGCGGCCCCGAGCCTCTCGCCCAGAAACAGGACACCGATCAGCGCTGAGGAAATGGGCAGTGCGATCGTGAAGACGCCGGCGCGATTCGCGGGCACAGTCTTCAAACCCGACAGCCAAAGCCAGGTGGACAGGACGCTCGCCGCCACGGCATAGATCACAATCAGAATCCAGACGGCAGACGTGACCCCGGCAAAGTCGAAATCCGGTGCCTGCCACAGTCCGAGCGGCAGCATCAGCGCGAAGCCGACGAGATTGATCCACGCCGAGATCTGCATCGGCCCGACATTGGCCGCGGTCAGCCGCTTGCCCAGCACCACATAGAGCGCCTCGCAGCAAACGGCGCCGACCATGAAGAGGTTGCCAAGAATCGCGCCCGGACGAGCGTCACCCGCGCCCCGATGCAAGGTGAGAAATCCGACCCCCACCACGGCCAGCCCGATGGCAATCGCCACCGGCAGCGAGAGCCGCTCGCGCAGGAGCACGACGGAAAACAGCGCAACCACAGCGGGCAGCGTGCTCATGATGAGCCCGGCAGCCGAGGCCGAGGTCCGGGCGACGCCGGATAGCATGCAGATCGAGAACATGAAATTGCCGAAAAACGAAAGTAGAAAAAGCGTGCCCAGCTGTGTCCGGGCAACGCGCCATCCCCCGCTTGGAAAGGTCCAGGGCAACATCACGAGCGCCGCGATTCCAAAGCGGATCGAGCCCAGGAGCAGAACCGGTACCGAGGCGAGGATGACCTTCGAGAAAGCCACGTAGCTCCCCACGACCGTCATCCCGGCGAAGAGGAGCCCGTAGGCCTGCCAACGCTGCCTGCTGCTCATGGCAGGTCCGCGTCGGGCATCCAGCGCAGTATGGTGTCGGCACGTCGCGCCAGGTACGCCGATGAGCGGTTACGGTCGAATAGTCTTGGATTGGGCAGCATCACTGCGAGCCGCGCTGACTGCTCGGCCGACAGCTGCGAGGCGGGTATGCCGTAGTAATGCCGTGCAGCGGCGTCCGCACCGAACACGCCGTTGCCCCACTCGACGACATTCAGGTAGAGCTCCAGGATTCTCTCCTTGGTCATCCAGAACTCGATCATGTAGGTGATCACCAACTCCTGGACCTTACGCAGATAGCTCCGCTCGCCCGACAGAAAGAGATTCTTGGCCAGCTGCTGGGTGATGGTCGAGCCGCCCTTGATCTTCTTGCCGTGCTTCTGGTTGTTCTCGTAGGCTTTCTCGATGGCCTCCCAGTCGACGCCGTTGTGCTCGGTGAAGGTGGCGTCCTCGGAGGTGATGACCGCGCGTTTGAGATTGTCTGAAATCTCGCGGTACGGGACCCAATGTTGCTGCAGCTGCGCGGTGGGGGTCCTCTCGCGCAGCTCCGCGAGCGCGCTGCGCATGAAACTCGTCGTCTCGGGATCATGGCTGCGCCACCACCCGAGCATCGCGAAGAAATAGAGTTGGAGCGCAAACGTTGCAAGAAGCACGGCGGCCACGAGCCAGGCCAGTGCGCGGCCGAGGCGCCTCACGTGCGTCCTTTGTCCCCGGAGCGCAGTGCGGCGAGAACCGGCGCGGTCGCGGGCGTGATCCCACGCCACAGGGCGAAGGAGAGCGCCGCCTGCTCGACCAGCATGCCGAGCCCATCGGCGGTCCGCACAGCGCCTTCCTCCACCGCCCGCGCGAGAAACGGCGTCGAACTCTCGGGCGGCCCGTCGCCGTAGGCTAGGTCGTAGACGAGTTGCGCCCCCCGAAGCATCCGCTCCGGAAGAGCAAGGGTTACTCCACCCAGCCCCGCGGAAGTGGCGTTGATGACGAGATCGAAGCGCTCATGGGTGAGTGCTTCGAGCGCGACGCTGTCCACAGTCGTGGCCCCGCCCTCGAACCGTTGTGCGAGTTCCAGCGCCTTGTGCAGGTCCCGGTTGGTGATGGTCAGGGCACGCGGGTGCTCCGCCAGAAGCGGCCCGATGATGCCGCGCGCCGCTCCGCCCGCGCCGAGCACAAGGATGCGCGAGGCGTAAAGCCCAAGCCCAACATCTCCGAGCACGCGCAGAAGATCCCTCACCAGCCCCGCGCCGTCCGTATTGTCGCCAAAGAGGCCCTGGCTCTCGAACTTCAGCGTGTTGACGGCCCCCGCGCGCGCGGCACGCTCGGAGTGGCTCCGGGCGAGGTTAAACGCGTCGATCTTGAAGGGAAGGGTCACGTTCAGCCCGCGCCCCCCGGCATCGCCAAAGGCCGCAACGCTCGCGGCAAAATCGGTCAGCGGGGCCTCGATGCGCTCGTAGACCAGCTCCTGGCCGGCGGCGTGCGCGAACATGCTGTGGATTAAGGGTGATTTGCTATGTGCGACCGGGTTGCCGATCACGGCATAGCGATCGGGAGGCACGGGGCTCAATGGGCGATACGCCTAATGCTTCTCAAAACGCGCCTCGAACCCATCACCCTTGTCACCCTTGGTGTAGGAGAATTTGACGATCAGCTCGTAGACCGTGAAGTCCTTGCGCATGGAGGCGTCGAAGGGCGCAAACGGCGCCGCCATCTTGATCGTCGCCATGGCCGCCCGATCGAGAACCTTAAAGCCCGAGCTCTGCATGAGGTTGATCTCGTTATTGTAGATGGAGCCATCCTGGTTCAGTGAGACCGAGAGGATCAGGTCACCATACATCTTGCCGCGCGCTTCGGGCGGATAGTTGACGTTGCCGTAGCGCTCAACGCGATCGATCCATTGCGTGTAGTACATCGCGTAGCTCGCGTAACGCGTGCTGGGCCCGATCTGGACCCGCCGTGGCCGCGCGTTGTAGTCGTTGATCTCCTTGCGAACCTCGGCTTCCATGCGCGTGATCTGGGAGCGTGATTGGCCCCGATCGAGCGTGTCGGTGGGCTGGGTATTCGGGTCGTCCTGCTGCGTGGGCTGGGGATTCACCGACATCGACGAACTCTTCAGCTGCGAGAGCAGTTCACGTTGCTTGGCCTCAAGCGCCGCAACCTGGCCGCTGGCCGGATCAAGCGTCTCCCCATCGGAGGCCTGGGCCGAAGCCGGCAGGAAGGACGAGGCCCGCCCCTTGTCGTGCACACCGCCCCCGTTCGAATCGACCTGGGCGAGGGCGGTCGCGTTCACGGGGCGGTTGCCCTTCTTGTTGACGATGATGACATCGAGCTTTTCGTCGCTGGATTTGAAGCGAAAATTCTCTGGTGCAGAGAAGTGGATCAGCATCACCAGCGCATGCAGACCAATCGAGAAAGCAAGGGCGGCGAGCAGCAGTCTGTCGCTCTGGCTTCGGATAGGAGATTTTGCGATATTCACACGAACGCTTTGACTGCTACCTTAACTGCTGCCTTAACTGCTGCCTTAGGTGTGACCTTGGCTGCTGCCTCTTTGGGCCTCATACTGTCGAGGCCCGGGCCGGACCGCCACCGGAATTGTACGCAACTTTGGGAGGCCTGCGACAACTTCCGGGCCCGGCTTCTCATTGTGTGGCATCGTCCGGCAGGTCCGCCTCGAGCACCTCGCCCAGGGCGGGATCGATCTGCGCGGGATCGTCCACCTCTTCGATGACCGCAAGCAGCCGGCACTCGAGGACCAGGTCGACCAGATCGATGCGCAGAATTTCAACCTCGATGCGCGTGTCGCGCGCCAGTGCCGGCAAGCCCGGCACCCGAAAATGCAAGGGGATGTCGGGGAGTCGCACCCAGTCTTCGCGCCCCACGAGCGCCTCGGTCACCCGGATCTGGCGCTGTTCGACCCAGCGCAGGCACCAGTAGCGCTCCATGATCGTCTGGAACTCGGCGTAGGCTGCATAGGCCGCGTCGAACCCTGAGATCACCGCGAACAGGCTCGCATCGTTAGTCGCAAACACGGGCTTCTCGCCGCGGATAGCTGCAAGAAGCTGCCATTGATTGACGAGATCAACATAGCGGCGCAAGGGCGAGGTGCTCCAGGCATACTGGGCGACGCCCAGGCCTTGATGGGGTGCCGGGTGCGCAACCATCCGCACCCGGCCCGCGACCCCGAATCCCTGTTGCGTCCTGTAGATGCCGCTGATTCCGCATTCGGCAAGCAGCTTGCCCCACGTGCTGTTGGTCAGAATCATCAATTCGGCGACGATGGTGTCGAGCGGCGAACCACGCTTGCGCTCGGTGATCTCGACCTCATCGTTGGCACCGATGTAGAAGTTGTAGTCGGCGCGGTTGTTGCTCTCGGGTTTGAGTCCGGCCGCCACCCGGGCGGCCTGGCGATGAGCATTTCGCACTTGGGCGAAGCGCCACAGGATTCCGATCTCCGCATGACAGGGGAAGTCCGTCGCCCCAGCCGCCAGGGTGGCCTCGGTAACCTTGTCCTCCAAGGCGTTGTGCCGCAGGTTATGGGCAATCCGGACGCGCTCGATGCGCGTCATGGAGGCCAGGATGCTCCAATCATCAGCGCTGACATCCAGATAGAGCGAGACGACGGGGCAGACCTCGCCCTCGGCGAGCGTGAACGCACCCACCACGGCATCGGGCAGCATCGTGATCTTCTCACCCGGGGTGTAGACGGTCGAGTAGCGTTGATGCGCGATCTCGTCGACGGGGTCCCCGGGCGCGATACCGAGTCCCGGGGCCGCGATATGAACGCCGATCCGCCATCCATTTGCAATCGGCTGGACCGACAGGGCGTCGTCGATCTCCGTGGTCGTATGGTCGTCGATGCTAAAGGCGGATGCCTCGGCTTCAGGCAGTCCGGGCGGCGACTTGGCGGCGGGCACGGGCGGGAACCCGGTTCCTTGCGGAAAATGAGTGAAGAGAAAGCGTTGCCGATGCAGCTCCTTTGCCGAGGACAAGCCGCCGGTGGCAAGCATCAGGCGGGCAGGCGTGAGCGCGAGCTTGGTCGCCGCCTCTTCGAGCGCCTTGAATTCGACGGCGTTGCGGTCCGGCCGGAACAACAGCTCGTAGACCTTGGGGCGAAATGCGTCGGGCAGTTGGTGCGCGAGCAGCTGCTCCACATAGCCCGCCTGCAGGATGGCAAGCCGCTCCTTGCGCTCGATCGAGGCGAGCGCCGCCTGCAGGGACGCGGCGGGCGCCGGCCGGTATTTGCCCTTGCCTTTGCGATAGAAGTACATGGGAGCGCCGTGCAGGCGCAGCAGCAGTGCAACCTGTTCGATCGGGCTTGGTGCATGCCCGAAGTAGTCGAGAGCTAAGCTTGCGAACTCGAACTCCTCCTGCGGCGCGCACTCCCACAGAAAATCCAGATCGATCGAATCAGCGAGCGCCTGGGACTCGCGCAACAGGCGCGTAGGTTCGGGCTCGCCGAATTGGACCAGGACATGCGCTGCTTTCACCTTGGCGCGCTTGCCACTGGCCGATTCGACCTGGAAGGCGCCCCCCTGATCAGCCAGAACCGTACCCGCCTTGAATCCGCCGTCATCTTCGTAAAATACATTCATGGCTGAGATTATAGAGGCCGCGCCCGAAGCGGTCGGCAATTGTCGAAAAGCGGCAGCGGGCGGTCCGCGATACGGGGGTCGAATTCAGCGGTCGCGGCGCGCAATCCGGGCAAGCGTAAGCGGCCCAGGAGGACTCTGCGCTGAGGGTTGCACTTGGGCCCTGGGCCGCACACTCGCCCACCCCCGACGGAATCGCCCGCATGGCCGTATTCGGCCAGTCCAGGTTAGCCAGCACCCAGTCTGCCATCACCACCGCACCCGAGTGCCCGTAACCCGCCGAATTGGGGTCGCTTTGGTCCATTCTGGCTACCGGTCTGCAGCGAAACCGGCTGGAACGGCGTCGCAAGACGGACCCGATATGGCTACTTAGGGCTAGCCAGCCTCGGGAGCAGTCGCTGTAACGTCATCGCGAATGGCTAGTCTTGGGCCTACCTCATTTTCTTGTGCGAATGGTCCGTCGAGACCGAGCGCCTCCCCTCCCATGGCCTTACGTTCCCCGCGCCAGTACCGCCTGGCATTCTTCCTCCTGTTCGGATTGACTGCTGGCCAGACCGCTTCAGCAGGACTGGTAGCCGCCGATCTGCTCTCCCGGGGAGCTCCCGGGGCGGAACCCGGGTTCTCTCTCGGGCTCCCTCTCGAACTCCCCTCAGCGCTTGCGCCCGCTGAGGCATCACTCTTGGAGCTGGGGAATTCGCATCGTGCAGGCGAGGTGAGCGCCGAGCGGTATGGCTCCGATCTCGCTTCCATGCGGTGGGAAAACACGGTCGAGGCGAACACCTACCAATACTTCAATTTTGCGAACGAGGGTGAGCCGAGCGGTGCGAACGCCCTTCCGGATGGGATCCACTTCGCCTGGGGGCACCCGCCTCCCGGTGGCATAGCTGTCGCATTCGGGGGACCCGTCAAGGACGATCCGATCGTCTTTTACTATGAACCAGGCTCTGTCGATCCCGATCCCTGGAAGCATGAGCGGCCCAAGCGCCCCCTGGGCGGAGGGGACAGGCCCGATCCGTACTGCGGCAGCGTGCCCGCCGTCCCACTGCCGAATTCCCTTGCGTTCATGGTTTCTGGGCTTTTCGGACTCGCATTGCTCTTGCTTCGAAAACGCAACGCGGCAGTGTGATTTTCTGTGAGCAGACCCTGGCCGTCTTCGTTCGCCTATGGCCTGGGCAGTTCCAGGATGAAGGTGCGCACCCCCTTTAGAATCATCTCCACGGAGATGGCGGTCAGAACCAGGCCCATCAGGCGCTCGACCGCGATCAAGGCCCGCTCCCCGAACCATTTCTGAAGACGCTCCGAGAAGACCAGCACCCCGGCGGAGATGAGCATGGCCACCGTCAAAGCCGCGATCCATTCGAGGAGCCGCGCGGGATCCCGCGACACCAGAAGGAGCACGGTCCCGAGCGCAGAAGGTCCGGCCAGCGCTGGGATGGCAAGCGGCACGATGAAGGGCTCGCCACCGGGCGAGGTCCCGAAGATGCCTTCGGGAACCGGAAAAACCATGCGCAGCGCAATCAGAAAGAGGATGACGCCCCCGCCGATCTGCAGCGAGACGCCCGTCAACCCCAGCACGTCGAGAAACGTGTTGCCCATCAGCATGAACGCCAGCAGGATCGCAAAGGCAATCAGGCATTCACGCAGTATCACCGCGGGCTTGCGTGCCGGTGGTACGCCACGGAGCGCTGCGACGAATATCGGTATGTTGCCCAGGGGATCTGCGACCAGGAGCAGCAGGACCACGGCAGAGACGAAGGTAGAATGCATCGGCGCCTATCCGGAAGATGCGCAAAGTGTACCGCGGCCATGCGGCGCCGCTGGTCTAGTCTTGCTGGACATCAACGACGCGCGCGCTCGTGATCCGGAACAGTTCCGCTGGGCTGATGGGAAATACTGCGTGCGGCGTGCCCGCAGCCGCCCACACCACGTCGAAGCGCAGAAGACTCGCATCACAAAGCACGATGAGAGGGCTCGCATGCCCGAGAGGTGCGACACCGCCGATGGCAAATCCGGTCGCGCTCTTGACGAACGCGGCGTTGGCACGCTCGATCGACTCGCCCACGAGCGCGCCGAGCTTCGCCTCGTCGATACGGTGATCCCCAGCGGCGATGACCAGCACCCCGCGATCGCTGGTGCGCGTCCGAAAGACGATCGATTTCGCGATCTGGCCGACCGCAACGCCCAGGGCACTCGCCGCCTCGAGGGCCGTGCGCGCCGAGGCGGCGGTGAAGACGATATCGCATTGGGCACCCTGCTCTGAGAGCGCTTTGGCGACACGGGCGACCGCCGCGGGGAGATCGGCGGGTGCAGCGCGCAACTCCTCTGACGGCGTGCTACTCACCGCGCGGCGCCCGGCGGCGGTGGGGGCTGCCTCATTTGCTCTGTTTGGTCCGCCTGATTGGCAAATTCAAGGACCGAACCGACGTACTCAGAGAAGTCAGACAGGCCATGATCGCTACCCTCGAGAACCAGGTGCTGGGCGCGGGGATAGCGCGCGAGCATCTCACGCCAATCGAGTAGCTCGTCGCCCTTGGCGGCGACGACCAGATAGCGTTCGGGACGCGTGATGGGCTCGACCCATAGGGCCTTGAGCTCGTCCAGAAACTCCGGCTTGATGTCGATCCACTCCTCTGAGTGGTAAACCCGCTGTGGCCCCAAGTGTCGGGCCAGGTCGCGGTCCGGTCGCGTGGCTGGGTTGAGCAGCACGACGCGACAATCGTGAGACTCGGCGAGCCAGGTCGCGTAGTAGCCTCCGAGCGAGCTGCCGATGACCGTGAAACGGCGTGGCGCGATCGCGCGGGCGACCCCGTCGATGAGGCGCGCAGCCTCGGCTGGGGAAGCCGGCAGCTGCGGACATAAAAAATCCTGCTCCCGGCCATGGGCGCGACAGTGCGCAGCCAAAAGGCGTGCCTTGGTCGACTGCGGTGATGACCGAAATCCATGCAGATAAAGAATGACACCAGCATCATGCATCGCTTCATCTCCTCCGAACGGGACTCTTCGCCCTGGCGCCCGCTCAAACCGACTTGGGGAGCGGCGCAAGCGGCGCGGCCCGCCAGGGCTCCTTGGTGCGCTGCGCGTGCACCGCGGCGGCCACCTCGGACGCGTCGAGCATGCCCGCCTGCCACGTCGCCGCAACCTCAAGCCCGAGGTTGACGGGCACGTCGCGCGCGCGAGTGATGGCCTGCTTTGATCCCGACACCGCGAGGGGCGAGTGGGTCGCGATACGCTGTGCCGTGCTGCGCGCCGCACCCAGCAGCGTCGCCTGACCGGGAAAGGCGTGGTTCACAAAACCCAGTCGATGGGCTTCGCGTACCGACAGTCGATCCCCGGCATAGGCCAGTTCCCGCACGAGCGCTTCGGGCAGCAGTCGCCGCGAGCGCTGCAGCCTACCCAAGTCTGCCATCATGCCCACGTTGAACTCCTGAATGCAAAAGAAGGCGTCTTCCGTCGCATAGCGCAGATCGCATGCACGCACCATGTCGACACCGCCACCGACNNTGCCCGCGCGGGCGTGCCGTCGAGGCCTGCAGGAGCCCATCACCGAAGAGCGACAGGTCCATGCGCGCCGTAAAGTGACGGCCCGTGCTGCCAAGGAGCAGTGCCCACGTCTGCCCGGACGCATCGAGCCCATCGAGGAGACGAGGCAGCTCCGCCCAGAAGGCTGCGGTCATGTATTGAGCTCTGCCGCGCGGGCAAGAGTAAGCCTCGCCGCTCCCTCCGCATGAAGTCTCCAGCCACTGAACGGCTTGCGCCCTTGTAGTGGGGGTTTCCTGCTTCTGCGACCAGAGCGTGGGGCGCTTTTGCGCGCCGTGGCTAAGTGTCGTCTCCACAGGCGTGAGCGTTGGCGTGTTGCCTCGCCGAACCCCGGTTCGGGGCGCCCCGCCCCTGCCTGAAATCACTCCCCAAACAAATCCATTGCAGCATCACCGAACGTTGGCGCGGTCCAGCCACAAGGCCGCTGTCGAGGGTGTGGGCACGACACCCCTCCGCACACTGGACGTTATCACGCCAGGTGTGGCGTCGTCCACATGCCCCAGGGCGTCGCTAGACCCCTTCCTGGCGCTCAGCGCCCGGCAAGGGGAGTGCGCGCCGCTATGTTCAAAGAGCTGAAAGCAGCTGCTCTGCTGACTCATCTCGTCGACCTCCCTCGCGCGGCGAGGGCATCGAGAATTTGTTGGTGGATCCCGCCAAACGAACCATTGCTCATGACGAGGATGTGATCACCCGGTCGCGCTGCGGCTGTCACCGCATCGCGCAGCGCCGGCAGGTCGTCGAAGGCGCGGGCGCGCTCGCCCAGTGGGGCGAGTGCCGCGCCCAAGTCCCAACCAAGCGCATCCTTGCCCGCACGCGCGCCGAACCCGAAGACGAGATCTGCATCAGCGAGGCTTTCCGGCAGGGCAGCCTTCATCACACCGAGCTTCATGGTATTCGAACGCGGCTCGACCACCGCCAGGATGCGCCCTGCGCCACCGCGTTGCGCGAGGGCGGCACGCAGACCCGCGAGCGTCGTCGCCAGTGCCGTCGGATGGTGCGCAAAATCGTCATAGAGCGCGACGCCGTCGACGGTGCCGCGCAACTCCATTCTCCTGCGCACGCTCTGGAAGCGTTGCAGGGATTGCAGCGCCCGGCGGGGCGGAACGCCGGCGTGACGGGCAGCTGCGAGCGCTGCGAGCGCATTCGACTGATTGTGCAGTCCCTGCAGGGCCCACTGCAAAACGCCCTCTTCAACCGATCCATGCCAGATGCTGGCAATACCCTCGACGGTGCGACAGTGCCAGCCAGCCGCATCGTCGAAGGTCTCAAGCGGCGTCCACAGGCCGCGAGCAAGGACCCGCGCGAGCGCCTCGTCCGGTCCGCGTGCAATGACCAATCCCTGGGAGGGAACGGTCCGCACGAGGTGGTGAAACTGGTTCTCGATAGCCGCGAGATCCGGGAAGATATCGGCGTGGTCGTATTCGAGATTGTTCAGGACCGCAGTGCGCGGGCGGTAGTGGACGAATTTTGAACGCTTGTCGAAGAACGCCGTATCGTACTCATCGGCCTCGATCACGAAAAATGGCGACTTGGTGAGCCGGGCCGAGACCCCGAAGTTCAGGGGCACTCCACCAATCAGGAAACTCGGTGCGTAGCCCGCGTCCTCGAGGATCCAGGCAAGCATCGCAGCGGTCGTTGTCTTGCCGTGCGTGCCGGCGACCGCGAGCACCCAGCGGCCGGCGAGCACGTGCTCCCCCACCCATTGCGGCCCCGAGATATAAGGCAGACCCTGGTTTAGGATCGCCTCCATGAGGGGATTGCCGCGGGTCACGACATTGCCGACGACCCAAAGGTCGGGCTTGTGGGCGAGCTGATCGACGCCGTAACCCTCGGTGAGCACAATGCCCTGCTCGGCAAGCTGGGTGCTCATCGGCGGATAGACATGCGCATCGCACCCGGTCACGCGGTGGCCCGCGGCCCGCGCAAGGACGGCCACACCGCCCATGAAAGTGCCGCAGATGCCAAGAATGTGGATATGCATGGGGTGCTCTGGCGGCCGTGGCTCCTCGGACAGATAGCGTCGGATTGTAGCGGATCGGTTGGGCGCATCTCCTCCCATTGGGCTAAACTCCGGGGACCGTCTGAATATCGGAGTGGACTTTTGGCACGTTCCGCCTCACGGCATCCTGATCGCAGCGCAGTCGAGCCTCAGGTCGGTGTGCGACAGGAAATCGCCATGCGCGCAGGGCGTCTGATCGCTGAAGAGGGACTCGATTACGCCAATGCCAAGCGTAAGGCGGCACGCGATATCCTCGGGCAGACGAGGACCACAGGTGACTGGTTGCCAGACAATGCCGAGGTCGAAGATGAGGTGCGCGCCTATCAGGCGCTCTTCCAGTCCGAGACCCAGCCGCGGCGACTCTTCGAGTTACGGCAGGCGGCAGTGGTTCTGATGCGCCTGCTCGAGCGGTTTACACCCTACCTGTGCGGCGCGGTGCTCAATGGGACCGCGGGTGAGCATTCCGACATCCACCTCCAGCTGTTTTGCGACAGCGCCAAGGATGTCGAGATCTTTCTGCTGAATGCAGGCATCGATTTCGAGGTGCGCGAGATTCCGGACAACCTCTCCCAGGGGCGGGGTCAACGGATTGAATGTATCGACTTCCTGTGGCGCGCCGATCGCAGTGCGAGGGCCGAGGGCGTGCATCTGGAGACCTATGGTCCCGATGCCTTGCGAGGCGCGCTGGCCGGTGAGCGGCGCGGCGAGCGTGCCGACTTGGCGAGCGTGGCGGCGTTGTTCGCCGTGCCCGGGGGGGAATCATGACCCGCTATCTCTCGATCGGAATCGGTATCGTCGCGGCGGCGCTGGGCGCCTTTGTCGCTTCGCGTGAGCTCGCTACTGCCGGGGCGGCGGGCGCGGCTGATGCGGCGGGGACCGCGTTTTTCTCGCAGACCTTCCCCGATTCCGCCGGCAAGCCGCATGCACTCGCAGACTACCGGGGTAAGGTCGTCGTCATCAATTTCTGGGCAACGTGGTGCGTACCCTGCGTCGAGGAAATCCCGGAGCTCTCAAGGCTCTCGTCCGAATATCGTCCCAAAAATGTCGCATTTGTCGGCATCGGCATCGATAATGCGAGCAATATTGTCGATTTTGAAAAAAAGGTCACCGCTTCCTATCCGCTGCTGGTGGCGGGTTCGATGGGATCCGATCTGCTGCGCGAGTATGGAGATACGGCAGGAGGCCTGCCTTTTACGCTGATCCTCGATGGCAAGGGAGCGGTTCGGGCGACAAAACTCGGGAAGGTTTCAGAAAAAGAACTGCGAGCCTGGCTCAAGCCCCTGACCGGCAGCTAGCGACATCGCGGCGCTGACCGGCGCCAAGCAGGCACCATGCACCGCGCCCAGCCGGGCCGTTCTTGCTCTACTGCTGGCTATTGTTACGAATTTCGGGCAAAATCCGCCCTTTCCTAATTACCAGCCTCTTCCTGATGGCCAACTCGGTCCTGGTATTGCATGGCCCCAATCTGAATCTGCTGGGCCTTCGGGAACCCGAAATCTATGGTCGGCAAACCCTGGCGGATATCGATGCCGGGCTCGCGCGACAGGCAGCCGAACGGGATGCGCGGCTGGTGAGCTTTCAGAGCAATCATGAAGGTGTGCTGGTCGACCGCGTCCAGGCAGCGGTTGGTGATGGGTTCGACTTCATCATCATCAACCCGGCGGCGTTCACACACACTAGCGTTGCCTTGCGCGATGCGCTGGCTGCCATTGATTTACCCTTCATCGAGGTCCATCTATCGAATGTGCATCGGCGTGAGGCGTTTCGCCGGCACTCTTATTTTTCGGACCTGGCTATTGGCGTGATCTGCGGGCTCGGGAGCGCAGGTTACCGCTCGGCCTTATCCTTTGCGCTCGATCATGCCGTCAAATAGGGTCTAATGTCGGCTAATGGCCGTCAATTTCTAGTTACGCCTCGGAACGAGAATCCAATTCAAGAAATGGGAGAGCGGATTCACCATGGACCTGCGCAAACTCAAAACACTGATCGATCTGGTTGCTGAATCCGGTATCGCCGAACTCGAGGTGACTGAGGGAGATGGCAAGGTTCGGATCGTCAAATCGGCGGCCCAGATCGCCGGCATTCCGATGCCCGTCCAGCCGCAAATTTTGCCGGTCGCAGCAGCCCCCGTCGCGCCGCCGCCTCCTGCTCCGGTGGCCCCCCCCGAGGCGCCCGGGCAGGTGGTCAAGTCGCCCATGGTGGGCACGTTCTACCGGGCGCCCGCCCCGGGCAAGGCGCCGTACGTTGAACTGGGCCAGATCGTGAAGGCGGCCGAACCGATCTGCATCATCGAGGCGATGAAACTGCTCAACGAGATCGAGGCCGGCTTTGACGGTGTCATCAAGGAAATCCTCGCGGAAAATGGCCAGCCCGTCGAATTCGGGCAACCGCTCTTCGTCATCGCCTAGCTCCAGGACAAGCTAACCATCCCATGTTCGGAAAAATTCTGATCGCCAACCGCGGCGAGATCGCGCTGCGCATCCAGCGAGCCTGCCGGGAGATGGGGATCCGGACCGTGGTCGTGCACTCCGAGGTGGACCGGGAAGCCAAGTACGTGAAGCTCGCCGACGAGTCGGTGTGCATCGGCCCGGCCCCTTCGTCGCAAAGCTATCTCAACATGCCAGCGATCATCAGCGCCGCGGAGGTGACCGACGCCGAGGCGATCCATCCGGGCTATGGTTTTCTCTCGGAGAATGCGGACTTCGCCGAGCGCGTGGAAAAGAGCGGCTTCACCTTCATCGGACCCGCACCCGATTCGATCCGGCTCATGGGCGACAAGGTCAGTGCCAAGCAGGCGATGCTGATCGCGGCCGTGCCCTGCGTGCCCGGATCCGAGGGAGCGCTGCCTGACGATCCGAAGGAAGTTGTGCGTATCGCTCGCCAGGTGGGCTACCCGGTCATCATCAAGGCCGCGGGCGGTGGGGGTGGGCGCGGCATGCGCGTCGTGCACACCGAGGCGGCCCTGAATAATGCGGTGACAATGACCCGCTCCGAGGCGGGCGCCGCGTTCGGGAACCCCATGGTCTACATGGAGAAGTTCCTCGAGAACCCGCGGCACATCGAGATCCAGATTCTTGCGGACAGCTTTCGCAACGCGATCTGGCTGGGCGAGCGCGACTGTTCCATGCAGCGGCGCCACCAGAAGATCATCGAGGANNTCTACTTCATCGAGATGAACACGCGCATCCAGGTGGAACATCCGGTCACAGAGATGATCACCGGGGTCGACCTGGTGCAGGAACAGATCCGGGTTGCCGCCGGCGAGAAGCTGCGCCTGCGACAGAAGGATGTGGTTTTGAAGGGTCATGCCGTGGAGTGCCGGATCAACGCCGAGGATCCCTTTCGCTTCACGCCCTCCCCGGGACGGATCACGGCGTGGCACGCCCCGGGCGGCCCGGGCATACGCGTCGACTCTCACGCGTACGCGGGCTATTTCGTGCCCCCTAACTATGATTCGATGGTCGGCAAGGTGATCGCCTACGGGGCGGACCGCGAGCAGGCGATTGCCCGCATGCGTATCGCGCTCTCGGAAATGGTGGTCGAGGGCATCCAGACCAACATTCCCCTGCACCGTGAATTGATGGCGGATGCGCGTTTCATCGAGGGTGGAACCAGCATCCACTATCTTGAGAACCGGATTGCCGACCGCAAGGTCTAGGACGATGTATACCGAGATCGTGCTCGAGACCGAGTTGCGCTATGCAGAAGCCTTGTCCGACGCGCTCCTGGACGTGGGAGCCCTCTCTGCAGCACTCGAGGACGCTGACGCCGGAGGAAGCGACGAGGAACCTCTGTTCGGCGAACCAGGTTCTGAACCCCTGCACAAGGCGTGGCGCTCGTCGCGCATTGTCGCCCTCTTCAAGGAGGACGTTCAGGTCGAGCCCTTGCTCGCTGTGGCCGCGGCCGCGGCGGGCCTGCCGGAACTCCCGGCCTGGACGGCGCGGCCGGTGGCCGACGCCGACTGGGTGCGCGAGACCCAGGCGCAGTTCGAGCCGATCGCGATCGCCGAACGCCTCTGGATCGTGCCCTCCTGGCATGCGCGGCCCATCGAGGCAGGGCCCGGGGCCATCCTTCTCAAGCTTGATCCGGGTCTTGCATTCGGCACAGGCGCTCATCCGACCACGCGCCTGTGCCTGAACTGGCTGCTCGAAAACGTCGAGCCTGCCGATCGTGTGATCGACTACGGCTGCGGCTCCGGTATCCTTGCGATAGCGGCTCGGAAGCTCGGCGCCCGGGCGGCTTGCGGAACCGACATCGATCCGCAGGCGGTGCGCGCATCGATCGACAATGCACGCGATAATCAGTGTGAGGTTTCCTTTGTGCCTGCCGAGGAGCTCTGCCCAGGGAGCGGAGATATCGTGATCGCCAACATATTGTCCAATCCACTGCAACTGCTGGCACCCCTGTTGGCGAGCCTGCTTGCGCCCCACGGACGGCTGGTGCTCTCGGGCGTGCTCGAGCGCCAGGCCGACGACGTGATTTCTGCCTACCGACCCTGGCTGGACCTCGCCGTCTGGCGCGCAGATGAGGGATGGGTCTGTCTTGCAGGCCACCGTCGCGACGGGATGCCACTTTGATGCTCGCAGCGCGCTGTCCCTGGTGCGAAACCGTGTTCCGGCTCACCAAGGAGCAGGCGGCGATCCGTGCCGGAATGGCGCGCTGTGGCGTGTGCAACCATACCTTCAACGCTCTGGACTACCTGGTACGGGGCAGCGACCTCGGCCCCGGTCCGGAACGCAAGCTGACCGCGCCGAAAGTGAACTTCGTGGACGATCTGGGCGAGTTGGTCGAGGTGGAGCGCCAGGCGCCCGAACCTGTACCGATCGCCCCTCCCGGGCGCCCGGAGCCCAAGCTGTCCCCGCGGCTGGCTGGCGCTGATGAACCCGATGAGGCCGACAACGAGCCTGCACTGGGACGACGCGCCGAGGACAAATACGATCTGGGTGAGCGACGTCTCTCCGAGCCCTCGTTCCTGCGCTCCGCACGAGGCGAGGAGCAAGCCCCGCGCGGCGCCGCCCTGACGTGGGCGGTGCTAAGCTTCATCGCCCTCGTCGGATTGGTGGCCCAGGGGGCCTATGTGTGGCGCTCGGAGATGGTCGCGCGCATCCCCGAACTGCGGCCTGCGCTCGAGGCGGCATGCGGTCTTCTGCATTGCCGGGTCGAGCCGCCGGCCGACATCTCGCAGATCGCCATCGAGTCGTCAGCGCTCGAAGCGGTACCCGGTCGCAAGGATGCGATGACCTTCACGGCGCTTCTGCACAACAGCAGCAGCCTGCCAGGACGCTATCCCGCCATCGAGCTGACCCTCACCGATTCCCAGGACCGTCCCATGATCCGCCGCGTCTTGAAGCCCAGCGAATATCTGGCGCCGCCGGAGCGCGAGCGTTTCGTGCAGGGCTTGGGCCCGAACAGCGAGCTGCCCGTGAAACTCGTATTCGATGTCGCGGGCGGCGGCGTCGCCGGCTACCGCGTCGCCGTTTTCTATCCCTGACGGGCCGGCCGCGCGCGCACCCGTCCGGGCGACCTGCTCATTCCATCTAGCGAAAGCCTTCTACATCATGTCGACCCTCATCTGTGGTTCCTTAGCCTACGACACGATCATGGTGTTCGAGGGACGCTTTCGGGACCATATCCTGCCGGACCAGTTGCACATCCTCAACGTCGCCTTTCTGGTGCCCAGCATGCGCCGGGAGTTTGGCGGCACCGGAGGTAACATCGGCTACAACCTGCACCTCCTGGGCGGCGAGCCCGAGATCATGGCCACCGTCGGGGAGGATGCCAAGCCCTACCTCGATCGGCTGGCGGCACTCGGTCTGGCCGGACCTTCCATCAGAACGATTCCTGGCGCTTTCACTGCGCAGGCCTTCATCACCACCGACCTCGACGACAACCAGATCACGGCATTCCATCCGGGCGCGATGAACGAGGCGCACACCAACCATGTCGCCAACGCACGCAACCCTACGCTCGGGATCGTCGCACCCGACGGACGGCAAGCCATGCTCCAGCATGCACGGGAGTTTCATGACGCCGGCATACCGTTCGTCTTCGATCCGGGTCAGGGCCTGCCGATGTTCGACGGGGCGGAACTGCGCGCCTTCGTTGATCTCGCGCAGTTTATCGCGGTCAATGATTACGAGGCCAAGCTGCTTTCCGAGCGGACCGGCTCCTCGCTCGAGGAGCTGGCCGGAGCCGGCAAGACGCTGTGCGTGACGCGGGGCGCAGAAGGCTCCCACATCTATACGCGCGGTTCGCGCCTCGAGATCGCCCCGGTGAAACCGCGCCGCATCGCGGATCCAACGGGCTGCGGCGATGCCTACCGGGCTGGTCTGCTTTACGGCATCGCGGCGGGGATGGATTGGGAGACGAGCGGACGCCTCGCGAGCACGATGGGGGCACTGAAGATCGCCGAGAAGGGCCCGCAGAATCACGCCCCCTCACGCGACGAGATCGCAGCGAGCTTCCACGAGGCCTACGGTTATCGTCCTTGGAACTAGGCGCTCGGCTCGGTCAAAAGGCCACTCGCCCCAGAGTACATGTCCCCGGCACGTGTCCTCAGTACATGCCGATCCAACGCGCCGCCAGTCCCTGCAGGATGATCTCGAGGATCTGGATGATGACGAACAGGACGAGCGGCGAGAGGTCGAATCGACCGACGTTCGGCAGGATCTGACGGATGGGTCTGAGCAACGGCGCCGTCAATGCATCGAAGACCGGAAGTACCGGCGAGAACGGGTTCACCCAACTTAGAACCGCGACGACCAGCACCATCAACGAGGCCAGATACAGGGCCCACTTCACGAGCCAGACCAGGGCAAGACCGACCACCACCTCAGGGACGGGTGGGCGCATGAACCCGTCAACCGCCGACAGGAGGACGAGTGTCACGGCCGCTGCCGCGAGACTGATGAGGACAGCGCCGATGAGACTGGCCCAGTCGACCCCCCCGGTGCCGGGTATGGCGCGCCGCAGGGGCTTGACGATCCAGTCGGTCAGATGCATGACGACCGATCCCACCTGGTTACGCATCCCGACGCGGCGCATTTGCATCCACAGCCGAAGCAGACAGCTCCCCACAAAGAGCATTCCGACCGTATTGGCCAGCAAGAACAGGATTTCCTGGAACATCGGGCGACACTTTCCTCTGGGAGACCGGATTGCGCGCTATTTTAGCCCCAGCGGTCTGGGCGCGCCCTGAAGAAGAAAAAAGGTCCCGCAACCGAGGCTGCGGGACCGTCAGTCCGCGGCGTGAACCGTGGACGCTTGCTTTACTAACCTTACTAACTTTACAAACTTTACTAACGCTTAGCGAAAACCGACTCGCTCTACGGCCGGCTGCCCGTCGGAAACGGCCACGCTGCGGCCGGATTCAATGCAGTCTTTGCACCCGGAGCAGCGGCCGTGGACGGCACCGCGGGCACTGCAGCAGTCGGAGCAGCCACAGGCTTCGCGGCGGGCTTCTTGGCAGCAGGCTTCTTGGCGGCCGGTTTCTTCGCTGCAGCGGGCTTGGCCGACTTCTTCGCCGCAGGTTTCGCAGGCTTTTTGGCAGCGGCCTTCTTCGCAGGCTTCTTGGCAGCCTTCTTCGCGACCTTCTTGGCAGGCTTCTTAGCGGCCTTCTTGGCGACCTTCTTCTTGGCTACCTTCTTGGCGGCCTTCTTCGCCGGGGCCTTTTTCGCGACAGCCTTCTTCGCTACCTTCTTTGCGACCTTCTTGGCCGGGGCCTTTTTCGCGACAGCCTTCTTCGCTACTTTCTTGGCCGGGGCCTTCTTGGCAGCGGACTTCTTCGCCGCCGGTTTCTTTGCTGCGGGCTTCTTGGCAGTTGCCATGAGACTCTCCTTCACGTGAAGTGACTAAGTACCAGGTTTGAAGAAACCCGTCCGCATTTCAGCGCGCTGACTGCGGTACGGATTATTCATCGGCGCAAACAGCGGCGCACCCACAGGCGCCGTCTCTCTCGAGACGGCGAGCGCGAGCGTCCGTAGTCTGGTTACGCTAATGAATTCGGCACTTGGCCCGCTGATTCGACGACTCGGCAAAGAACCAAATCGACGGATCAATCGGCCAAAAAAAACGCCAGCCCATGGGCCGGCGTTCGAATCGGAATGAAATGTCTGCTTCGACAAATGATGAGACTGTTGTTTTTTTGCCGAGAGGAGCCGCATGAACTTGGAGGGAAACCGGTCCATATCCTGCGCGAAGCAAGATGGGTTAGACAGGTCTCGATCCTTATTGATATGCATGCGCGCGAACGCTTTCGCTCCTTAGACCACTTTGTTCATCACTACTGCCAACCATGTATTACCTGCGAGAACGCTAGCTTTTATTCCCAGCTCAATGCACCGCCGGTTTGATATTCGATCACTCGCGTCTCAAAGAAGTTTCGTTCTTTTTTCAGATCGATCATCTCTGACATCCACGGGAACGGATTTTCCTCCTGACCAAACAAAGGGTCAATACCTATTTGCTGGCAACGTCGATTCGCGATGAAGCGCAAGTAGCCTTTGAACATCGGTGCGTTCAATCCGAGGACGCCGCGCGGCATCGTATCCTCGGCATACGCGTACTCCAGATCGACTCCCTTCCTGAAGAGCGCACGGATCTCGTCGCGGAATTCGGCCGTCCACAGATGGGGATTCTCGAGCTTGATCGTGTTCACCAGATCGATGCCGAAGCTGCAGTGCATCGACTCGTCGCGCAGGATGTACTGATACTGTTCGGCAGCGCCCGTCATCTTGTTCTGGCGTCCGAGCGCGAGGATCTGCACGAAGCCCACATAGAAGAAAAGCCCCTCCATGAGGCAGGAGAAGACGATCAGCGACTTCAGTAGCTTCTGGTCGTCTTCGGGCGTGCCGGTCTTGAATTGGGGATCGGTCAGCGTGTCGATGAACGGGATCAGGAATTCGTCCTTGGCCCTGATCGAGGCGATCTCATGGTAGGCATTGAAGACCTCCCCTTCATCCAGGGCCAGCGACTCGACGATGTACTGGTAGGCGTGCGTGTGGATAGCCTCCTCGAAGGCCTGGCGCAGCAGATACTGGCGGCATTCGGGCGCGGTGATATGGCGGTAGGTCCCAAGGACGATGTTGTTTGCGGCCAACGAATCGGCGGTCACGAAGAAGCCGAGATTGCGCCGCACGACGCGGCGCTCGTCCTCGGTCAGGCCGTGGGGATTCTTCCACAGGGCGATGTCCCGGGACATGTTGATCTCCTGGGGCATCCAGTGGTTGGCGCATCCGGCGAGGTACTTCTCCCAGGCCCATTTGTACTTGAACGGCACAAGCTGGTTGACGTCGGTCGTGCCGTTGATGATGCGCTTGTCCGCCGCATTGACGCGCCGCTCAAGGCCTCCCTCCAGAGCCGACGCCAGGGGCGCAGGAGGCACCGCGGCCGCCGCACCCATCGGCCGGGCCGCGGCCCGCGGGGGCGTCGGCGGGTTTGGCGCACGCGATTCATCTTCCCAAGAAAGCATATTTTGTTTCTCCACCCTAGTTAGTTCAAGAGAGCCGGTAACCGACAGGTTCACCGGCCTTCAGGCCGGATCGGCTCACTGGCAGGCTTCGCACTCCTCATAGCCGTCATCGCCTGGCTTTAACATGCAGACCTGGCCCAGAACCTCCGGCTCGGGCAACGCCTGCGGAGGGGCGGCGCTGCGCCCTCCGAGCCCACCATCGACCGGGACCGCGTTGAGCTCGCCGCCCCGACCCGTCGATTTCTCCGCGCTCGAGGCCGACAGCGTGCGCAGGTAATAGGTGGTCTTCAATCCACGCAGCCAGGCGAGCTTGTACGTGTCGTCGAGCTTCTTGCCGGATGCGCCTGCCATGTAGATGTTCAGGGATTGCGCCTGGTCGATCCATTTCTGGCGACGCGAAGCCGCCTCCACCAGCCACTTTGGCTCGACCTCGAAGGCGGTCGCATAGATCTGGCGAAACTCGGGCGGCACGCGGTCGATCTTCGCGAGACTCCCATCGAAGAATTTCAGATCAGCCACCATCACCTCGTCCCAGAGCCCGAGCTTCTTCAGGTCGCGCACCAGGTAGTCGTTGACGATCGTGAATTCGCCCGACAGGTTCGACTTGACGTAAAGGTTCTCAAACGTGGGCTCGATACAGGCCGACACGCCGATGATGTTCGAGATTGTCGCAGTGGGAGCAATCGCCACACAGTTGGAGTTGCGCATCCCGAACTGTGCGATGCGCGCCCGTAAGGCATCCCAGTCCATGCTTTCTGATGCATCGACCTCGACGTAGCCGCCGCGCTCCTCGGCCAGCAGCTTGAGCGTGTCCTGGGGAAGGATGTTGCGATCCCACAACGAACCGCGGTAGCTTGAATAACGACCGCGTTCCTCGGCCAGTTCCGTGGACGCCCAGTAGGCAAAGTAGCAGACCGCTTCCATCGACCGATCCGCAAACTCCACGGCCCCTTCGGACGCATACGGCAGGCGCAGCACATGCAGGCAGTCCTGGAAACCCATGATGCCAAGGCCCACTGGCCGGTGGCGCAGGTTCGAGTCGCGCGCCTTCTTGACCGCGTAATAGTTGATGTCGATCACGTTATCGAGCATGCGCATGGCCGTGCGGATCGTCGCCTGCAGCTTTGCATGATCGAGCGCGAAGCGCCCATCGGCCTGCCTTGCCATGTGAGCGACGAGGTTGACCGAGCCGAGATTGCACACCGCGATCTCGGAGTCGTTGGTGTTCAGCGTGATCTCCGTGCACAGGTTCGAGGAGTGCACCACCCCGGTGTGCTGCTGGGGCGAGCGGATGTTGCAGGGATCCTTGAACGTGATCCAGGGGTGGCCGGTTTCAAACAGCATCGAGAGCATCTTGCGCCAGAGCGTCGTGGCCTGGATCTTCTTGGCGGGCTTGAGTTCACCGCGCGCCGCCTTGTCCTCATAGCGCAGGTAGGCTTCCTCGAAGGCGCGTCCGACCTTGTCGTGCAGGTCCGGCACCGAGGAGGGGGAGAAGAGCGTCCACTCGGCATTGTCCATCACACGCTTCATGAACAGATCGGGAATCCAGTTGGCCGTGTTCATGTCGTGCGTGCGGCGCCGGTCGTCCCCGGTGTTCTTGCGCAGCTCGAGAAACTCCTCGATGTCCAGATGCCAGCTCTCCAGGTAGCAGCACACGGCCCCCTTGCGCTTGCCGCCATTGTGAGCCAGCCCGGAACTGGTGAGATAGCTGGGGGTGCCCTCCACCTTCAAATCGAATACGAACGGCACCGGGGCGATCGCTTCGACCTGCCTGACCGGCGAATAAACCGCACCCTGGAATTCGATCCAATCCCGACGCTCAAGCGCAACACAGCCGAGCCGCTCTGCGAGCGGCGCGATGGCCGGCATGCACAGATCAAAGGCCCTGACGGTAGCCCGCACCGGTGCCCCGCCCTGCGCGGCCCCAAGCGGGCCGTCGGGTTCGCAATAGCGCCCGGCGACGGGAGCTCTCAGGCGCAGCATCTGGTAGCGCACACCCTGTGCGAGCGGCCGCGAAGCGGTGCGCCAACGGATGACCCCGTCCCGGGCGACCTGCCCGCCGGCCTCCACCAGGCCCTGGAGCAGGGACAGGGTCTGGGCGCGGGGCAGATGCGCCAAGCGCGGTGCGATCCACTTATTCCCGAGCGCATCGAACAGATCGGCGCGCGCGAATGGCACGGCGCCCGGGCCCTCGCTGACGAATTGCCCGGAGGTGCCTTCACGCAACCCGGCCCGGCCTGCGGCAAAACAGATCTGCAGATCGTCCGCACCGGCACGCTCTGCCCAGAACGGCACACCCCGTGCGGCCAGATAGTTCTCGACAAAACCAAAGTGCGCATCGCTCGAGCGCTTGCCAACGATCGACCACTGGGTGCCCGCGGCGTTCAGTTCACCGGCTGCGAGCAACACGCCGTAGAGGCGCGCGTCCTCATCGGTGAGTCCGGCGGGCACGACTTCGGTGGGGATCACGAAGGCGACGTAGTCACCCCGGCTCAGGTCACCGGCATCCACCCAGCCTGGCCTGACCGTCCCCCGGGCCAGCCGGGCAGCGGCCTCGTCGAGGGATAGATCAGAACCCAGACCGCGCAACCCGAAGATCGGATGACCGGCCGTCACACGCATGGGCTCCAACCCATGCGTGACGTCGAGCGCAATCATGGGGTCGGCCTGATTGTAGGTGAGGTGCTCGGTCACTTCGCGGTAGTTGCCGTGTTCGGTCAGAACCAGATCGCCGGCCCGGATATCACGGATCGGACGCGCTCCGAGGCTGGTGAAGACCTCGGTCTCGGGAGCAAAGCACTGATTGACGGCCACGGCGGTGTCGTTGACGACCTTAAGGAATGGCACGACCCCCTGCGATTCGCCATTGGTCCCCTTGATGTGCGAGCCCATGGCCCGCACCGGCGTCCAGTCGTTGCCGAGTCCTCCGGCATACTTGGCGAGCAGCGCGTTCTCCTTGATCGACTCATAGATCCCGTCGAGATCGTCCGAGACCGTGGTCAGGTAGCACGACGAGAGCTGGGAGTGGCGCGTGCCGGCATTAAAGAGCGTCGGCGTCGAACTCATGAAGTCAAAGCGCGACAGGATCTCGTAGAACTCGACGGCCCGCGCCTCGCGATCGATCTCGTTTAAGGCGAGACCCATTGCCACCCGCATAAAGAAGGCCTGCGGCAGCTCGATGCGCCGGCCATCCTTGCTAAAGCCGTCATTCCGGTCGACCAGAAAATAGCGGTCGTAGAGGGTCTGCAGGCCGATGTAGTCGAACTGGAGGTCACGCCGCGCGTCCAGGGCCGCGCCCAGTCTCGCGAGGTCATACTGGGCAAGCCGTTCGTCGAGCAGTTCGACATCGATGCCGCGCTTGATGAACTTCGGGAAATAGTCGGCGTAGCGGGCCTGCATCGCGGCCTGGTCCACCTCCTCATTGAGCACCTCCCTGCGCACTGTATGGAGCAGCAGGCGGGCCGTGACCCGGCTGTAGGCGGGATCGTTCTCGAGTTGCGAACGCGCGGCAAGGATGGCCGACTTGTGGACCTCTTCGATCGGCACGCCGTCATACAGATTCTTGATGGTCTCGGAGACGATCACGTCCGGATTGACGAACTCGTTGAGTCCATCGCAGGAGCCCTCGATCAGGGCGCGGATGCGCGCCGCATCAAAGGGCACGCGTGCGCCGTTTTCGATGACATGCAACTGCGGCGCCTGGGCAGCATCGCTCTGCTTTCTGGACTGCGCCCGCTCCTGGGCCCGGCGCTCGCGATACAGCACGTAGGAGCGCGCCACCTCGTGCTCGCCGGCACGCATCAGGGCCAGTTCGACATGATCCTGGATGTCCTCGATATGCACGGTACCGCCGGACGGCATGCGGCGCATGAGCGACCCCACCACGCCCTGGGTCAGCTGCTCGACCACCTCGCGGATCCGGGCCGACGCGGCACCCTGGCCGCCGTTGACAGCGAGAAACGCCTTGGTCATGGCTATCGAGATCTTGGCGGGCTCAAATCCGACCACCGCGCCATTTCTGCGGATCACTTTGAAGTCGGAATACTCGACGCGGGCGCTCGCCAGCCCGCCCGGATGGAGCTGCGATGCGGCGGGCGGCACGGAAGAAGATTGGCCGGCTGCCGTCTGATTAGACCATTGCATGTACACCTCCGAAATTGTGTTCTTGACGCTGTGTTGTTATCGAGGAGCCCGGCGCGGGCGTATCGAGCCTGCTACCCGGCGAGGCTCCTGCAAGGGCCGCGGCCCTTGAATGCGAGGAGGTTCTCTGGAGGCTGGATCGCAGCCCGCCCAAGGCTTAGTCGAGTTGGTCCCTGGACGCGGCGGCGAGATGCCATTTGCGTGACGAGCATGCTGTGGGTTCCACCTTGGAAGATCGGGACGACCCACTATAGGTAGTGGATCCGGCCCCTCTGGGTACTAATTCTAGTAGGCGCTGCCCATCTGTGCAAGAGATTTTTCCCGAACAATCCATCCACAATCCATCCACAACCGGTCCACAGGTCCGGGCCATTTACGCACAGGAAACTCACAGGAAATCCACCGCTCCATCCACAGTGGTGAGTGCCGTCGCGCAGGCCGCGCGTGCGCTTGTTGCGGAAAAAATACGAGGCGCGCGGACGCCTACCGGTCCCGACCTGTCCGGGCTTGCTGCTAGGCGCCGTGGATGCGACGCAGAGGTAGGCGCGAGGCTCCGAGAAACTCGGACCAGACGAAGCCCGGCCCCGGGTCGGTCTTGCGACCCGGCGCGATCTCGCTGTGGGCCGCCACCGCGACCAATGGATAGCGGGCGATGAGCGCCTCTGTGAGCCGGATCAGAACGGCATACTGGATCGGCATGAATGGGGTCGAGTCGAGCCCCTCGAGTTCGACGCCAATGGAGAAATCGTTGCACGCCGCTCGCCCTTCAAAGTGCGAGACCCCGGCGTGCCAGGCACGCTCGTTGCAGGATACGAATTGCACGAGTCCGCCATCGCGCCTGACGAGAAAGTGCGCCGACACGCGCAGTCCGCGCAGATCCCGAAAGTGGGGATCCGCATCCCAGTCGAGGCGGTTGGTGAACAGGTTCGGGACGGCGGGACCACCATACTGGCCTGGCGGCAGACTGATGCTGTGCAAGACAAGCAGATCGATTACCGTGCCGATCGGCCGCGCATCACTGTTGGGGGACTCCATCCGCGCTGCGCCGCCGTGCCAGCCCTGTGGGTCCACGCTCATACGGGCCGCGGCATCATTCACGAACGCGCGGTGGCGGCGCGGGCGAGGGCGCGCCCTTCATTGGATGTTCAGACGCTGCATCCGGTAGCGCAGCTGCCGGAAGGTGATGCCGAGCAGTTCGGCGGCCGCCGTACGGTTATAGCGGGTCTGGGCCAAGGCGCGCTCGATCACCTCCTTCTCGATGCGGTCGAGATGCTCGGGCAGCGTGCCGATGAAGCCAAGCACGTTGGGCACCTGGGCCGGCAGCACGCTCGCCGCCTCCGGCGAGACGGTGTTTGGCGCGGGCTCGAGCGCCGCAGGGGGCACTGTCTCGGCCACCGCAGGCGGGTCGAACTGGGCGAGCTGCAGGTCGGCTGCGTCGATGACATCCGTTTCGGAAAACGCGCTCGAGCGCTCGAGCACATTGCCCAATTCGCGAACGTTGCCCGGAAACGGATAGGCGGCCAGCTTCTCGACGGCGCTGTCGGTCAGCACCATTCCCGGGGCGAGCTGCTTCAGGATGTGGTTGGCAAGCAGCGGAATGTCGTCGCGCCGGTCCCTAAGGGGTGGGATGCGGATGTCGATCACATTGAGCCGATAGAACAGGTCCTGGCGAAACCGTCCCTGGCTGACCAGCTGCGACAGGTTCTGGTGGGTGGCACTGACCAGCCGTACATCGAGCTGCTCCTCGCTCATGCCGCCCACGCGCCGTACCGAACGTTCCTGAATGGCCCTCAAGAGCTTGACCTGCATCTGCAAGGGCAGATCGGCGACCTCATCGAGGAACAGGGTTCCGCCGCGCGCCGTCTGGAAATGTCCATCTCTATCAGCGTCGGCTCCCGTGAAGGCCCCCTTGCGATAGCCGAAGAACTCAGCTTCCATGAGCTGCTCGGGGATCGCCCCGCAGTTCACGGCGACGAACGGGCCGTCGCGGCGGCCGCTGCAGCTGTGAATGGCGCGCGCTACCAGCTCCTTGCCACTGCCCGATTCCCCGCTGATGGCCACCGGCGCCTGCGAACGGGCTACCCGCCGGATCAAGGCCCGCACGTCACGCATGGCCGCAGACTCCCCAAGCAGGCGCGCAAGCACATCCGACGAGCCCGCCTCGGCCCGTCCGGAGGCGGCATCCTTCGGTGCGGGCCGCGTCGTCGGCCGTTCCGTACTCGCACGAAACGACTGCACCGCGGCCTGCACGAGGTTGCGCAGCTGCTCGAGCGAGACTGGCTTGGACAGGTAGTCGAAGGCCCCGGCCTTCAGTGCCGCGACCGCATTGTCCGTGCTGCCAAAGGCCGTGATGACGGCAACCAGCGTGGCGGGAAACTCGCGCGCGATCGTCTCGACCAGCTGCATGCCCGAACCATCGGGCAGCCGCATGTCGGTCAGGCACAGCGCATAGGCGGTCTTCGCCAGAGACTCGCGCGCCGCACCCACGGTGGCTGCACTGTCGACGTCAAGCCCCATGCGCACCAGCGTGATCTCGAGCAATTCCCTAAGGTCCGGCTCGTCATCCACGACGAGCACGCGGGGGAAGCTGCGCAACGCGCCCTGGCCCGGACTACTCATTGGTGATTCGATCCGCTTTGTTCAATTTTCCTCGAGTATCGTCCTGAACCTGATCGAGCCAGCCCGCCGCATTGATCACGAAGCCCCCCTTTTTCGTCACGTCCGCGTTGGGAACATACCCCAAGGTCGCGCCATTGGCCAAACACAACTCACGGGCCAGGTAAAGACCCAGACCGGTGCCGCGATGGTGGGTCGTAAAGAACGGCTCGAAGAGGTGTCGACGCGTCTCGGCATCGATGCCGGCGCCATCGTCTTGCACGATCAATTCTATCCGTTCCACCTCGCGCGGCGTAACAATTCCCCGGTTACGGGCGCCGCGCGGCTCGGTTGGCATCACTGGCACGACGACGAGACTGACGCTCGCATCCGCGCCGCTCGCATGCCGGGAGGCGTTTTGCAAGAGGTTCATGAGCACCTGACGCAGGTGGTCGCGGTTGAAGTACAGGATCGGCCGGGCGTAGATCGAGGTGTCGATCGCACCCGCGGGAAATCCATGGTCGCGGCAGAATTCGTCGATCACCTCGGTCAGAAAGGCGTCCAGGACGACGGCATCAGCCTGTACCGGACCGCGCCGTGAGAGCTGCAGGATGTTCTCGACGATCCGGTCGAGCCGGCGGGTATTGTCCTGAACGATGCTCAACAGGCGCCGTTCGGGCTTATCAGAGATGCCTTCGCTCAGCAGTGCGCTCGCATGACTGATCGCCGCGAGCGGATTGCGGATCTCATGGGCAATGCTGGCTGTCAGGCGTCCCATCGAGGCGAGCTTCAACTGCTGGGCGCGCTCGTCGACGCGCTGCAGGTCCTCAAGGAACACGACGTGCCCGGCGGCCGCCTCGTCGTTTTGCGCCGAGACAAAGCGCGCGCGCAGGCGCTCGTTGCCCAGATCCGCGCTGTCGTCCTCGTCCTCCCCGACCGTCAGCTCGAAGGTCTCGGCCGTCGTGGTAGGGCGTGCCCGCCAGGCGAGGAAGTGGTCGTGAATGCGCTTGCCGGCCGGATGGTCGCGCCAGCCCTGGCGTACCAGATTGTCGGGGTTCGAGACGCGCAGCATGCGCGCGGCCGCCGGATTCAGGGCGCTTGGGCTGCCATCCTCGGCAAGGATCAGGACTCCGTCTTGCATGTCGGCGACGACCACGCGGTTGATCTCGATCTGCCGCTCCAGATCCATGCCACGACGCTTTGCGATCTCCTGCTGGGCGATGAGTCGAGCGGCCAGCCGATTGATGACGAGCGCGATCGCAAAGCAGGCGATGCCATAGAGCCCCGCCTGCAGCGTGCTCGCCGAGTTCGGCTCTCCGGCGAAGTTGCGTATCAGCGTCTCACCCAGGATCGTTATCGTGGAAGCCGCCGCAAAGCCCGCGGCAAGGAGCGCGGGGCTAAGGACGGCTGCGCCCGCGATCGGCAACAGATAGAGGACGCCAATCCCGCCGCGCACCCCCCCGCTGGCGTGCATGAGGAAGGTGATCGCGGTCAGATCTAGGACCAGCTGTCCAACCAGCTGGAGATAGAACCGCCGGTTCTGGGTCATCGCCAGGTAGCTGAACATGAGGCCGAACACGCCGTAGGTGACGGCGGTGCGCTGGAACAGGTCCGGATCGGCCTGCCCAAACTCGCCGACCCCTCCTGACAGCACGAGCGTGAGGAGCAAGAGGCTGACGACGACGAGCCGGCTCAGGCTAAAGTAGCGCAGCGAGACCCAGTAGGAGGGTCCCGGATCGCGCATGTTATATCTAGTTGGGATCAGCATGAAGGGCCGCCTGCCGATGTGCGGGGCTGCAGAAATGTCGGCCATCGCGACTGTCCTGCCCATCGCCCTGTGGGAAATGGATGCCGCAGTGGGCGCATTGCAGAATTGGCGCCACCGCACTTTGGGGCGGCGCTGCCGCGCGTTTGGGTGCCGCGTTGCCGCGCGACCTGCTGCTCTTGTAGAGCCACCAGCCCCCAAGAGCAAGCAGCAGCCAGAGCAGCAGCCGGGCCACGAGCGCTTCCCTAAACCCGGTGGAGCACGACTTCGAGGACGAAGCGACTACCCGCGTAGGCGAGGAACATCGCCACAAACCCGGAGAGGGTCCAGCGCAAGGCGACCCGGCCGCGCCAGCCGTAGAGGCGGCGACCGAACAGGAGCGCCGCGAAAATGAGCCACGAGATCAGGGTGAAGACCGTCTTGTGGTCAAGCGTGAGCGGCCTGCCGAAGAGCGCCTCCGAGAAGACGATCCCCGTGAGGACCGTCAGGGTCAGGAGCGCAAAGCCGAAGGCGACCAGGCGAAACAGCAACTGCTCCATCGTCATGAGGGGCGGGAGCTGGCCAAGAATGGCCCCCTCGATGCGGGCCCACAGGCCGCGCTTGGAGACGGTTGCGACCTCGCTCTGATGCAGCCAGCGATCGAGCGCGGCCATGAGCAGGGCGTGCAGGGCCGCGATCGTCAACAGGCTGTAGGACAGGAGCGCCACCACCACGTGCGCATCGAAGGCCGGGTTGCGCGTCGCGTCGGCCGCAGCCAGTGACGATGTCCCTGGGAACCACCAGGGCAGCAGCGCGCACAGCCCGGCGATCGGCAGGATCAACAGGCGCATGCCCGACAGGGCAAAATAGATGCTCTCGAACCAGAAGACCGCGATCGCGACCCACATCGTCGCCGACAGTGCCGAGGCGAAGCCGAACCTGACGCCATCAGGCCCCCTGAAATCCAGGCCGAGCAGCCACAGATGGGCGATCCAGATGGCAAACAACGCGAGCCTCTCGAGCGGGCCGAACGCACCCGGGCCGCGCGCCACGCGCGACATGGCGGGGACTGCAAGGAGCGCGTTGGGGGTGTCGGCCGCAAGCGCGCAGCGCCAGGCCCAGACGGCAAGGCCCAGGTAGCCTAGGGTGACGACGGCATACAGTAGAATGAGCATCTTTTGAGTTTACACCACGCGCCCCGCCCCTCGGCTGCTCGTGTCTGGAAGCCATGCTCGATAACCTGTCCCAACGCCTCGCCCGCGTCGTCAAGACGATGCGCGGCGAAGCGCGCCTGACCGAAGCCAACACTGCAGAGATGCTGCGTGAGGTGCGCATGGCGCTGCTCGAGGCCGACGTCGCGCTTCCCGTGGTGCGGGAATTCGTGGCCCGCGTCAAGGAGCGCGCCCTGGGCGCCGAGGTGGTCGCCAGCCTCTCACCGGGCCAGGCTCTGGTCGGGGTCGTCCAGCGCGAACTCGCCGCCATCATTGGTGGCGACCTTGGGCCCGAGGCCCAGGAACTCAACCTCTCGGTCACCCCGCCGGCTGTCATCCTCATGGCGGGTCTGCAGGGTGCCGGCAAGACGACGACGGTGGGCAAGCTCGCCCGCCTTTTGCGCCAGCAGAAGAAGAAGGTGCTGGTGGTCTCGGCCGACGTCTATCGGCCGGCCGCCATCGCGCAGCTGCAAACGGTCGCAGGCCAGGTCGACAGCGATTTCTTCCCTTCCGACAGCAGCCAGAAGCCGGTCGCCATCGCGCTGGCCGCGCTGGACTGGGCCCGCAAGCATTACCACGACGTGCTGATCGTCGATACTGCGGGGCGCCTTGCGATCGACGCGGAGATGATGAGCGAGATCACGGCGATCCACGCAGCGGTCCACCCCTCGGAGACCCTGTTTGTGGTCGACGCGATGGCCGGCCAGGATGCGGTGAATACTGCCAAGGCGTTCGACGCCGCCCTGCCACTGACCGGGATCGTCCTCACCAAACTCGATGGCGATTCGCGCGGCGGTGCGGCCCTCTCGGTGCGCTACGTCACCGGCAAGCCCATCAAGTTCGTAGGCGTCGCCGAGAAGCTCGACGGACTCGAAGTGTTCCATCCCGAGCGGATGGCGAGCCGCATCCTGGGCATGGGCGACATTCTCGCCCTGGTCGAGGAGGCGCAGCGCTCGGTCGATGTCGACGAGGCGGCCAAGCTCGTCAAGAAGATGAAGTCTGGCAGCCGCTTCGATCTCGAGGACTTCAAGATGCAACTGCAGCAGATGAAGAAGATGGGCGGCCTGGGCGGCGTGCTCGACAAGCTGCCCGCGCAGATGCAGGCCGCCGCGGGTCAGACGGACATGGCGCGGGCCGAACGCGAGACGCGTCGCATGGAGGGCATCATCAACTCCATGACCCCGCAGGAGCGCGCCAAGCCGGATCTGATCAAGGCCTCGCGCAAGCGGCGCATCGCGACCGGTGCCGGAGTGCCGGTCCAGGATGTGAACCGCCTGCTAAAGCAGTTCGACCAGATGCAGGGCATGATGAAGCAGTTCCAGAAGGGGGGCCTCGCCAAGCTGATGCGGGGCATGCGCGGCGGATTCCCGGGCATGCGCTAGCGGATGCCACCTGCCGCACCGGGCAGCGGTACCGGCTTGGGGACGGCTGCGACCAGTTGCGGCGTGTACTCCCATTTCTTCCAGGCGGCCAGCACGAGGTTCGGGTAGTCCGCCTGGCCGAGCGAGCCGTTATACCGACCGAGTGCCCGGTACAGGCTGCCCTGTTCCATATCCAGGTAGTACCTGAGGATCACGCAGCCAAAGCGGATGTTCACGCGCAGGTTGAAGAGCTTGCTCGCATCCCCGTCGCCAATCAGGTCGACCCAGAATGGCATGACCTGGGTCAAGCCGCGGGCCCCCGCCTGGCTCACCGCGTGCTTGCGGAAATTCGATTCGACCTGGATTAGCCCGAGCACCAGCGCAGGCTCGAGACCGGCGCGCTTGGCTTCGTAATACACGGTCTCAAGGACGTCGCGGCGCACAATGAATTGGGGCTCCTTGGACTTCAGGCGCGCTGACATCTCGGCCAGCCATTCCAGGTAGGCAATCCGCTCCTGGCTCGTCTCGAAGTTCACGCGTGGCGGCTGGGTGTTGGAGATCGCAGCAGACAGTGCGGTCCTGACCGACGCCGACAGGGGTTCATACTGCTGTGCGCCCGCGAACACGGTACACGGCGCGACAGTAAGCAGGAGGGTGAGCGCGAACCCAAGCGCATTCCAGGGGTGAAGCCCGTGTTTGCTCGCGCAAGGACGCAATCTCCCCCGCGCCGCCGGATCCGAGCGCGGCGCCGCGTTCACAGCTTGCGCAATTCCCGCAGTAGACCAACGACGCGCGGCGCGAGAGCGTCCTTTGGTACCGCCTCGACCGGGGCGCTCCGGCCCCCTGCGCGCGGCTGCAATTCGACCGTGCCGTCCTTCAACCCCCGCTCGCCGACGGTGACCCGAACCGGCACGCCAATGAGCTCCCAATCGGCGAACATGACACCTGGCCGCTCGTCCCGGTCATCGAGGATGACGTCCACCCCCACACTCCGCAACTCGTCGTACAGGACGTTTGCAGCTTCACGGACGGCCTCGCTCTTGCCCGCGCCCACCGGACAGATGACCACTTCGAAGGGTGCGATGGCCACCGGCCAGGAGATGCCACGCTCGTCGTAGTTCTGCTCGATGGCCGCACCCACGGTGCGCGTGATACCGATTCCATAGCAGCCCATCTGGAAGAACTGCGCGCGGCCGGTCTCATCCAGATAGGTCGCATTGAGCTTTTCCGAGTAGAGCGTCCCGAGCTGAAAGATGTGCCCGACCTCGATGCCGCGGCACAGCTCCAGTGTGCCCTGACCATCGGGGGAGGGGTCCCCGGCGACGACATCGCGCAGGTCCGCCACCGCGGGCTCAGGCAGATCGCGCCCCCAGTTCACGCCACGCAGGTGATAGCCGGTCGCGTTTGCGCCCGTGACAAAGTCACTCATGGCGGCCACACTGCGATCGACCAGGAGTTCGACGGGCCGGCGCGTGCCAAGCGGCCCGAGGTAGCCTGGCGGCGTGCCGAACCACTCGATGATCTCCGGCTCGCTCGCAAAGCGAAACTCGCCAAGACCGGGGAGCTTGCGCACCTTGATCTCGTTCATCTGATGGTCACCGCGCACGAGCAGCAGCCAGATCTTGGGGCCGCCCTCGGCGTCGCTTGCAAGCACGATCGACTTCACGGTCTGTTTCAGGTCGATGCCGAGATACTCCGCCACCTCCTCGCACTTGGCTTTTCCCGGAGTTCCCACTCGTTCGAGCACCTGCGAGGGCGCAGCCCGGACCCCGGACGGGGCGAGAGCCTCGGCCATCTCGACGTTGGCGGCGAAACCCGATGTCGGGCAGAACGCCAGCGCGTCCTCGCCGGAATCAGCAAGCACGTGAAACTCGTGGGAGCCCGAGCCGCCAATGCTGCCCGTGTCAGCGGCCACGGCCCGGTATGCGAGACCGATGCGCATGAAGACCGCCGAGTAGGCGTCGTACATCTTCTGGTAGCTGATCTGCAACCCGGCAACGTCCCGATCGAAGGTGTACGCGTCCTTCATCGTGAATTCCCGACCGCGCATCACCCCAAAGCGGGGCCTGATCTCATCCCGGAACTTGGTCTGGATGTGGTAAAAATTCACCGGCAGCTGCTTGTAGCTGCGCAGCTCCTTCCTGCCGATATCCGTGATCACCTCCTCGGAGGTGGGCTGGATGACGAAGTCGCGCTGGTGACGGTCCTTAAACCGCAATAACTCCGGGCCGTACTTCACCCACCGCTCGGACTCCTGCCAGAGCTCGGCCGGCTGCACCACCGGCATCAGGAGCTCGATCGCTCCGGCGCGCTCCATCTCTTCCCGCACGATCCGCTCGACCTTGCGGATGACACGCAGTCCCATCGGCATGTAGGTGTAGATGCCCCCTGCGAGCCGTTTGATGAGGCCGGCGCGGACCATCAGCTGGTGGCTGATGACCTCCGCATCGGAGGGCGCTTCTTTGAGCGTCGAGACGAAAAACTGCGAGGCGCGCATTCGGTCGGATTTCTTGCTTGAAAGCTACCGCAAGACTCTGGTTATAATGGTTTCAATTCTAACGGATTGCAGGTTGACCGACATGTTGGATAGAGAAGGCTTCCGCCCCAACGTCGGTATCATCTTGGCCAATGCCAAAAACGAAGTGTTCTGGGGCAAACGGATTCGCGAGCACTCCTGGCAGTTCCCGCAGGGCGGCATCAAGCACGGCGAAACGCCCGAGCAGGCAATGTACCGCGAGCTTCGCGAGGAAATCGGGTTGCGACCCGATCATGTTCGCATCGTCGGGCGCACCCGCGACTGGCTGCGCTATGAGGTGCCCGATCATTGGATCCGGCGTGAGTGGCGCGGCAGCTACCGGGGCCAGAAGCAGATCTGGTTCCTCCTGCGCCTGGTGGGCCGGGACTCGGACATCAGCCTGCGGGCAACCGACCATCCCGAATTCGATGCCTGGCGTTGGCACGACTACTGGGTGCCCCTCGATGCGGTCATCGAATTCAAGCGCGACGTCTACAGTCAGGCCTTAAATGAGTTGTCACGGTTGCTGTTCCGGAAACAAGACACAAACCGTCCTGCGCGCCCTTCGGGCGGGGCTTCGGGCACCGAGCTGGAAGTATCGACTGAGCTCGGGCTCGACTCCCCCGCCGGGCCGCATGCCTGAGGACCCGGCTCGGAGCCGTTGCCCGCGCGTCCTGGCGTTGGCGCTGTTCCTCCTGATGGCCACCGGCGCGGCTGAACGGGCCCTGGCGGCGGTGCCGTTTGACGATCTCATCGGCGATCCTGACAAGGACTGGACCGAAATCCCTCCGGAATTGCCAGCAGCCGTCGATAACGCCGCCCTGATCGGCTTCTATGTGAGTCCGACCACCAGCTTTCGCTTCGCGGTCGACGGTAAATCCATCACGCTCGGCAAGGACGGCGTCATCCACTACACGCTGGTCGGGACCAGCGATGAGGGGGCCCGTAACGTGCGCTTCCAGGGCATCCGCTGTGCGACACGCACCTTCAAAACCTATGCATACGGGCGGGGGGACGGGTCCTGGACTGCCGCGCGCGATCCGGCATGGGCGCGCATCGACGAGGCGGAGAGCAACCGCCAGCTGGCCGCCCTCTACAAGGACATCATCTGCAAGGACGGCCTGCCGCAGAGTCTCGCCCAGGTCATCGCGCGGCTCCGCCAGAACCCCTACGCGAGTCTGCCGAAGTAGCGACGTCCGCCGGGGGTCCGCCACAGGCGGCCGCTAGAGCAGGACCAGATTGTCCCGATGGATCAGTTCCGCCTCCTCGACATAGCCCAGGATCACCTCGATGTCGCTCGAGGCGCGACGGGCGATGCGGCGTGCCTCAGTGCTGCCGTAGTTGACGATGCCGCGCGCGATTTCCGCCTGACGCGGGTCGAGGCAGGAGACGACATCACCCCGTGTGAATTCGCCGCGCACCTCGACGACGCCGATGGGCAGCAAGCTCTTGCCCCCCAAGGCCAGCGCCCGCGCGGCGCCGTCGTCGATGACCAGCTGTCCTGCGACCTGCAGATGATCCGCCATCCATTGCTTGCGCGCCGAGAGCGTCGCCACGGGGGCGCGCAGCACGGTCCCGATCGACTCCCCCGCGGCCAGCCGGGCGAGGACACTGGGTTCGCGCCCCGAGGCGATGATGGTGTGGGCGCCGCTGGTCGCGGCACGTTTGGCCGCAAGGACTTTGGTGAGCATGCCGCCGCGGCCCAGTTCTGAGCCCGCTCCCCCGGCCATCGCCTCGAGGGCGGGATCGCCGGCGCGAGCTTCGCGCACCAGTTCCGCGTCCGGATCGCGCCTCGGATCGGCGCCATAAAGGCCGGCCTGGTCGGTCAGGATGACAAGCACGTCTGCCTCGACCAGGTTGGTGACGAGGGCACCCAGGGTGTCATTGTCGCCAAACTTGATCTCGTCGGTGACCACCGTGTCGTTCTCGTTGATGACTGGAACGATGCCCAGACCCAGCAGGGTGTAGAGGGTGGAACGGGCGTTCAGATAGCGCACACGGTCTGCCAGGTCCGCATGGGTGAGCAGGATCTGGGCACTGCCCAGCTGGTGCTCGGCAAAGCTCGATTCATAGACCTGGGCCAAGCCCATCTGGCCCACCGCGGCCGCCGCCTGCAATTCGTGGATCTGCCTGGGTCGCCTGGTCCAACCGAGGCGCTGCATACCTTCGGCGATGGCCCCGGAACTGACGAGCAGGACCTCCTTGCCTTCACGACGCAGCCCGGCGAGCTGGGCGGCCCAGCGACCGATCGCAACCCGGTCGAGTCCCCGGCCGTCGTTGGTCACCAAGGTGCTGCCGACCTTGACCACGATGCGCCGCGCGGCGCCCAGGACCGAATCGTGCGCCACCGCCTACTCGAGCCGAGTGGCAAAGCGTGGATCGTCGCTGTCGGGGGGCAGCGACAGGTCGTCCACAGGATCAGACGGTCCCGGCTGCGTGGCGTGCCGACGCGCACTGACCTCGGCATAGATGGCGTTGACAAGCGGTTCGAGACCCAGACGGGTCAAGGCGGAAATCTCAAACACCGGACCCTTCCAGCGTAGACGCCTCACGAAATCCTTGACGCGCGCAGCCCGCTCGGCAACCGGCACCATGTCAAGCTTGTTTAGGACCAGCCAGCGGGTCTTCGCGGCCAGCTCCGGATCAAACTTCTTCAGTTCGCCGACGATGGCCTTGGCATCGCCGACCGGATCGACTTCCGGGTCGAAGGGCGCCAGGTCCACGACATGCAGTAGCAGCCCCGTGCGTTGCAGGTGCCGCAGGAACTGATGACCCAGGCCAGCGCCCTCGGCGGCGCCCTCGATCAGTCCGGGAACGTCAGCAATCACAAAACTGCGCTCCGGACCGACGCGCACCACGCCCAGGTGGGGATGCAGCGTCGTAAACGGATAGTCTGCAATCTTCGGGCGCGCGTTCGACACGGCGCTGATGAGCGTGGACTTCCCCGCGTTGGGCATGCCCAGCAGACCCACGTCCGCCAGGACCTTCAGTTCAAGCCTGAGCTCGCGTTCCTCACCGGGCTCACCGTCGGTCTGCTGGCGCGGCGCACGATTGGTGCTCGACTTGAAATGGATGTTGCCGCGTCCACCCTGGCCGCCCTGTGCGAGGAGCGCAGTCTGGCCGTGAGTCGTCAGGTCAGCGAGCACCGCACCCGTCTCGCGATCGGCGATGAGGGTGCCCACCGGCATGCGCAGCATGATGTCGTCGGCTCCCTTGCCATAGCAGTCCGAACCCCGCCCATGTTCGCCGTTGCGGGCGCGATGCAGCTTGGCAAAGCGATAGTCGACCAGGGTGTTGATGTTGCGGTCGGCCACGGCATAGATGCTGCCACCGCGCCCACCGTCGCCGCCGTCGGGTCCGCCAAAGGGGATGTACTTCTCGCGCCGGAATGAAGCGATCCCATTGCCGCCGTTGCCGGCGATCACCTGGATTTTTGCTTCGTCGATGAATTTCATGATGTGCCCTGCGCAAGCAAAAAAGCCCCGCAGTCGCGGGGCCTTTTCGGGGAGCCAGTCCGAAAGGCCGAGCCCTAGGCTGGAGCGCCGCCGTCCTCGACCACGGGCAGCACGCTCACTGTATGACGGTTCAGAGCGCCCTTGGTGGTGAACTGCACGGTGCCCTCGATGAGGGCATAGAGCGTGTGGTCCTTGCCGAGACCGACATTAGGTCCGGGATGAAGGCGCGTGCCGCGCTGCCTGACGATGATTCCGCCAGCCGGCACGGCCTGTCCGCCATAGACCTTAACGCCCAGGCGCTTCGACTCCGAGTCGCGACCGTTCCGGGAACTGCCGCCTGCTTTCTTGTGTGCCATAGTATTCTCCTGACCGCTTAGGCGCTGATCGTGTCGATGCGCACTTCGGTAAAGTTCTGCCGATGCCCCTGATGCTTCTGGTAGTGCTTGCGACGGCGCATCTTGAATATCTTGACCTTGTCATGACGACCCTGGGCCAGCACCGTGGCTTTGACCGTGGCGCCGGAAACCAGGGGACGACCGAACTGAATCTGATCGCCCTCACCGACCGCAAGCACCTGGTCGAGCGTGATTTCCTGGCCGACGTCCGCTGGTATCTGTTCTATTTTCAGTTTTTCGCCGGCTGCAACTTTGTACTGCTTGCCGCCGGTTTTTATGACCGCGTACATGGTGACCTCTGTAAGAATGAGTTGACTTCTTCTGCGTGCAATCGCACCTAGCCAGCAGGTTCTCCGGCCGATTTCGCGGATTTCGCCGATTTCGCCGATTNNGCCGATTCCGCCGGCTTGACCGTGTTCCAACGCGCGCAGCACTCCGCTGGACAACCTGCCCCCACCGCCGCCTGCGCACCCTGCTCCTTCCGCCGCCACTTCCAACAGCAAGGCGGGCCCCTCTACGGCGTTGCGATGGCCCACTTTCCTTCCACCGCACTTTGGCTTCGTTCGACCACAGGGGTTTCTGGCGGAAAACCTCAAATAATACAGCGATTTAGAAGGAGGGTCAAGCGATCCTGCTGCCACTTTCGCCCCGTGCGAGGCAGACCCACTCCCCGCCTCCGCGCTTTCGCTTTGACCCCGGCAGGAAAGCCCGCAACGCGTGTTCTCGATGGCCCGGTACTGAAGCCGCCAGGCTCCCGGGTTTCTAGGGGGGAAGAGGAAGGACGGGCGGCATCGAATATAATTCAGCGCTCCCCAGTCTCACGGACTTCCCGCCCCCTCCTGTGAACGACCCCCACGACGCCCAACTGATTCTCGCCCCAATCGCGCAGGAGATGCGGGCAATGGACGAGGTGATCCGCATGCGGTTGCAGTCCGAGGTCGTGCTGGTTAACCAGATCGCCGAATACATCATCGGGGCGGGCGGCAAGCGGCTAAGGCCAGCCCTGCTGCTGCTCTTAAGCGCTGCCGGCGGATACCGGGGCCGCGACCACCTGACGCTCGCCGCGGTCATCGAATTCATCCATACCGCGACTCTCCTGCATGACGATGTCGTCGACGAGTCCTCGCTGCGCCGGGGCCGCGCCACGGCCAACGCACTGTTTGGTAACGCAGCCAGCGTCCTGGTCGGCGATTTTCTCTATTCGCGCGCCTTCCAGATGATGGTCGATGTCGGCACCATGCGGGTCATGCGCGTCCTTGCCGACGCGACCAACGTCATCGCAGAGGGGGAAGTCCTGCAGCTGCTCAATGTGCACGATCCCGATGTCGACGAGGACCGCTACATGCAGGTCATCCGCTATAAGACTGCGAAGCTGTTCGAGGCCTCGACCCGCCTCGCGGCCATCCTGTGCGAGCGCTCAGCGGACGAGGAAGAGCGCTGGGCGGAACTGGGCCGACGTATCGGCACCGCCTTTCAGCTCGTCGACGACGCGCTCGACTATTCGGGCGTGACCGCGGACATCGGCAAGAATGTGGGCGACGACCTGAGGGAGGGCAAGCCGACCCTGCCGATCATCTACCTGCTTGAAAATGGTTCGGCCGAGCAGCGCGAACTGATCCGTAGCGCAATCATAGAGGGCGACAACGTCAATCTGGACCGGATCCAGACGGCCATCCGGGACAGCGGTGCGCTCCAGTACACCCGCGCGATGGCCAAGGCCGAAGCGGACGCGGCGCTGGCGATTGTGACCGCCCTTCCCGACTCGCCGCACCGCCAATCTCTGATAGAATTGTGCGCTTTTGCGATTCGCCGCGACCACTGAATGGTTCCGGGTTCCCGCTCCCGGATCAGACCGTAGATCGGACCATGGATCGGACCACAGCCTGTTGGGTCCATACGCCAAGCGAATCCAGGACGACCCGCTTGGGCCGTGCGGCATGTCAAATCGTTCGGGGTGTAGCTCAGCCTGGTAGAGTACTGCGTTCGGGACGCAGGAGTCGGAGGTTCGAATCCTCTCACCCCGACCAATCGCGTAAGTGATTGATTTAATTCAAGTTTTTTTACAAAAAACTCGCAGCCTGGTCCAAACGCTGGTCCATTTCCTTCCAGGAACTGACCCATGCGCATGCCGCCCTACCTGCTGCTTCGCCCCAGCGGCTACTACTTTCGCTACACCATCCCGCACGATTTGCGTGCACGCATCGGCAAGTCCGAAATCCGCAAGTCCCTGTGCACTCACGACCGCCGCGCGGCGCTTTTGATGGCTGCTAATATGTCTGCCAATGTCCTGAACAGGCTCACCGCACTCAGAAAAAATATGGCTCCCTTCCCAGATATTGATTTCGACAACATCAAGAAATTTGAAATTGAGAGCCTGGAAATTGGCGGAGCCAAGCTCACCGGCGTCAAAGTGGATAGCTCCAACCCGCTGGATGTAGAAGGTTTCAACAGGGTTTTGAACGCTCTGCGAGCATCCAACGCGGCAGAAGCAGCGGCAGTGGCTGCCGCTCAGGCAGCACCCCCCACCAGAGCAGAACCGTTAGCGCAACAGCCGTCCGATCCACAACCCAGTGCAGGCACGGGCAAGAACATGCTGTCCCAGATCTTCCCGATCTACCTGCGCCAGCGGGAAAAGGCCGGCATCAGTGTGCACAGCCTTGATGAGTTCACCTCCGCCTACAACCTGCTCGTCGATGTCATCGGCGACAAACCGGTCACCCACTTTTCGCAGGACGACGCCAACCATTTCGTGGACATCGTGCAGCAACTACCCCCTAACCGAAACAAGGTTGCCGCCTACCGTGGCAAGCCCATCGATGAGGTGCTCAAGATTCGCAAGGCTCTGGAAGAGGCCGAGAATCGCAAGAAAAGGCTCGATTTTGAGGAGCCGTACATTGCTTCGGACTTGAGCATGTCGCCACGCACGGTGGACAAGCACATCGGCATTCTGGGCACCTTCTTCAAATGGGCCGTCGGCAAGGGCTACATCCATGGCAAGAATGTCTTTGAAGGCCAGAAGGTCCAGACCAAGGCACAACGGGACGCAGATACCGAGATCGCACGCAAGCCGTTTTCTGACGCTGATCTACAAAAGATATTCAATCCCACGAACTACAAGAGCAGAAAAAATCCCTACGACTACTGGTTCCCGCTGATCGGTCTTTTTAGCGGCTTGCGGCTCAATGAAATCGCCCAGCTCTACATGGAGGACGTTGTCGAAAAGAACGGCATCTGGACATTTGACATCAATCGCTATGCACCGGACAAAAAACTCAAAAATGCCACGTCAACGCGGCTGGTTCCAGTACACCCCCAGCTTCTGGCCTTGGGCTTTGCGGACTTTTATGAGGACATGCAAAAGATCGGCAAGATCAGACTTTTTCCGCAGCTCTCCTATGTGGAGGACAGCTATGGTCGGCAGGCCGGAAGAAGTTTTGCAGACTATCTCACCGCCATCGGAATCGACGAGAAGGAAAAGGTCTATCACTCGTTTCGGCACACCTTCAACGACAACCTCAAGCAGGTTGCATTGCTCGGTGATGAAGCCCGTTCCGAATTGACGGGGCATGCGCACCAGAGCATCAATTCGAGCGTCTATTCATCGGAGCATCGCCTGCCCAATAAGCTGCACTTTATTAGCATGCTGAAATTTGATGGACTTTTGCTTGACCACCTCAAATACGAGCCTGGGCAATTTGCAGGACAGTTCACTGACGTAACCGGTTCGCAGAGGGC
>PLEY01000102.1 GCA_003136595.1 Burkholderiales bacterium | reverse complement strand
TGAGCCGCCCCGTCCGGGGCGGCCTCATCTCAAGCTCTTGATTTTCTTTGTCTGCTGGGGGCACTTCCTGCGGAAAACGCGTGTAGTGAAGACCTACTCTCTGGTCAAAGGCGCGGCCCTGCGGATAATGCAGTGCCAGCATGTTTTTGCGCGCCACGACTCGCAAGAAGGACGGCAAGGAGCACCGCTACTGGAGCGTAGTGGAGAACCGCCGTGTCGCCGGCGGTCGCGTCGTGCAGCGGCACGTGCTGTACCTCGGAGAGATTAATTCCTCGCAGGAACTGGCTTGGCGCAAGTCCATCGAGGTGCTCGAGGAGGGGGAGGCGGCGCCGCGTACGTATGCGCTGTTTCCCGAGGATCGCTGCGAGGGGCTGTTGCCGGATGAGTCGATCGTGCGGCTCAAGCTCAAAGCGATGCAGCTGCACCGACCCCGGCAATGGGGTGCGTGTTGGTTGGCGCTGACGCTGTGGCAGACCTTGGACCTGGATGTATTCTGGGCCGAGCGACTGCCGCCCTCGCGCAAGAAGACGCGCTGGGACCTGGTCCTGTTCGTGCTGGCGGCATATCGGCTGATCGCACCGGGCAGCGAGTGGCGGCTGCACCGCGAGTGGTACGGCCGAACAGCTTTGGCGGACCTGCTCGGATCCGATGAGGCACTCGCCGATCCGCACGTGCTGTACGGCTGTCATGACCGGCTGCTCGCGCACAAAGAGGCGCTGTTTACCCATCTGACGGGCCGCTGGCGGGACCTGTTCAATGCCTCCTTCGAAGTCCTGCTGTACGACCTGACGAGCACCTACTTCGAGTCCGATCCGCCGCTCGATGAGAACGACAAGCGCCGCCACGGCTACAGCCGCGATCATCGCTTCGATTGCGTGCAGATCGTCATCGCGCTCATCGTCACGCCCGAAGGGTTGCCGCTCGCGTATGAGGTTCTGCCCGGCAATACCAACGACTCGAAGACCCTGCGCTCGTTCCTGCAGAAGATCGAACACCAGTACGGCAAAGCGCAGCGCATCTGGTGCATGGACCGCGGTGTGCCGACCGAAGAGGTATTGGCCGAGATGCGCCGCTGCGAGCCGCCGGTGCAGTACCTGTGCGGCACGCCGAAGGGGCGGCTCAATCGGCTCGAGCAGTCCCTCATCAACAAGCCCTGGCACAACGCCCGGGCGGGCGTGAAGGTAAAGCTGCTCCCCGAGGATGGCGAACTGTACGTGTTCGCCCAGAGCCAGGATCGCATCGCCAAGGAACGATCCATGCGCCGCCGCAAGCTCAAGTGGCTGTGGGCGAGACTTGCACAACTGAAGGATATGCAGCTCTCACGCGATGCATTGCTGATGAAGCTCGGCAGCGCGCAGAGCAAGGTCGCCGCGGCGTGGCGGCTCGTCGATGTAAAGGTCGACAAAGACGGTGCCGGGTTCACCTATCGCCTGAATCGACAGCGGCTCAAGCAGGTTCGTCGCCGCGAAGGCCGCTACCTGTTGCGCACCAACCTGACCGAGACCGATCCGGTGAAGCTGTGGAACTACTACCTGCAACTCGTGCAGGTTGAGGAGGCGTTCCGCACACTGAAAAGTGATCTGGCGATCCGCCCGATCTTCCATCAAGAGCCCGTGCGCATCGAGGCACACGTGTTCGTCGCCTTCCTCGCGTACTGCTTGTACGTCACGCTGGGCCGACAACTCAAAGCCCTCGCACCCGGCCTCACCGCCCGCAGTGCGCTTGAGAAGTTCGCCGCCGTACAAATGGTTGATGTGCGCATCCCAACCACCGACGGACGCGAGCTGCAGCTCACCCGATACACCCAACCAGAGCCTGAACTCGAACTCCTGCTCGAGCGCCTGCGCCTCACGCTGCCCGCCCAACCGCCGCCGAAAATCAGCGCCGCCCAGACCGCCTCCGCCACCCTCCTGTAGTGCAGACCTTTGGGGGCGCACCCCATGTGCATCAATCACTTAGCTTCGGCAAACTCTCGAATCCGCGAAGTTCGGCTAGGGGATCAGCCGGGCACGATGCGCGTGCGCAGGGTGGCCGTGCGCAGGTGTTGCAGGTGCACCAGCAGCAGTTCCAGCTTCACCGGTTTGACCGGGTAGTTGAGCGTGTGCCGCAGCCGCAAGGCGCCGAGGCGGGTGCGCAGCATCGCCAGCCGCTGGCGCTCGGCGCAGAACACCCGGATCAGGTGGGGCCAGCGGGTGTGGATGTCATCCAGCAGTGCCAGGCCCGAGCCATCCGCGACCCGTTCGCAGGCCACAACCACCTCATACGACGCACTGTGGCGCAGCAGTTCCATGACCTGGGTCTTGCTGGTGGCCAGGACCAGCGGCTGCCGGCTGCCGATCCGTGCCGCGCAGTGCTGCAGCATGGCGCGGTCGATGTCCACCAGAAGCGTCTTCACGGAATCAAGGATAGCGCATCGCCCTCACCGGGTGCGCCGCACCTCGGAGACATTGGGGACGCTCTGCAGGCGCTTGATGAGCTGGCCGAGTTGTTCGAGGTTGCCCACCCCGAGGCGGAAGGCGACCCGCGCGATCCGGTCCTCGTCGGTGAGGGTGTTCATCCCCTCGATGCTCAGGTGCTCCTGCGCCACCACGTCGGTGATGTCGCGCACCAGCCCGCGCCGGTCGTAGGCGAACACCACCAGTTCGACTTCCATCAGATCCTGCTCCCCGCTGGACCACTCCACCTGCAGCATGCGTTCGGGTTTTTCGGCGCGCATCCGATCGAAGTTGCGGCACTCGGCCCGGTGGATCGTGACGCCGCGCCCCATCGTGATGTAACCCACGATGGGCTGGGGACGCAGCGGCGCGCAGCAGTGGGCGAGGGTGATGGGCAGGTCGCCCACGCCCTCGATGTCGATCGGGTTGCGCCGCGCGCCGGTCGGCCGCCGTGGCCTGCGCACCGGCAGTTCCGGCGTTGCCGGACGCACCAGCCGGATCAGCGCCTGCGACAGCTGCGTGGCGGTGATCTCCCCCTCGCCCAGCAGCTGGTAGAACTCGTCCGCATCGTGGGCCCGCAGCGCCGTGATGAGCTCGGGCATGAGGCTCGCGTCG
>PLEY01000192.1 GCA_003136595.1 Burkholderiales bacterium | reverse complement strand
TGAACAAGGAACTGGTGCGCGCCAAACCGATGGCGCACGTACGGATCTTCTTCAAAGACCTGGCGCATCTGGTCGGCCTGGTCGCTCCGTGACGCAGGGGCAGGGGCTCTGGCGACCGATATTCGCCGCCGCGCTGACTGCCATCCTGGTCGCAACGCTTGGAGCGCTCATCACCGACCTTGGACCCTGGTATGTGGCGCTGCGCAAGCCCGTCTGGCAGCCGCCGGACTGGCTGTTTGGCCCCGCCTGGACGCTCATCTTCGGGCTCGCGGCGCTGGCCGCCGTCCTCGCCTGGCGCCATGCCCAGGAACGCCGCGAGCGCTGGCGTATGATCGGGCTCTATGCGCTCAACCTGTCGCTGAACGTGCTCTGGAGCGTGCTCTTCTTTAGGCTGCACCGGCCTGACTGGGCGCTGGCCGAGGTGGGCTTCCTGTGGCTGTCGATCGCGGCCCTCATGGCGGGCCTGTGGGCGCTGTCACGCACTGCAAGCGGTCTCTTGTTGCCGTACCTCGCGTGGGTCAGTTTTGCGGCGTTCTTGAACTGGACCATCGTGCAGATCAACGCACCGTTTTCGAGTTGATGGTTCGCAACGGTTTTTCGCGGGCGCGCCCGTGAGCATTGCGGCGCTCTTTTCGAGCGGGCGGATCGTCGAGGTGATCCTCGGCTTGATGCTGCTCGAGGCGCTGGTGCTCGCGCTTTGGCACCGCCAGACCGGCAAGCCGCCGGCCCCGTCCCAGTTCCTGCCGACCCTGATCTCGGGCGCCTTGCTGCTCGTCGCCCTGCGTGCGGCGTTGGGAGGCGCCGCCTGGCCCTGGATCGCGCTGTGTCTGTGTGCGGCGCTACCGGCCCACCTGCTCGATCTGTGGGGGCGCAGGCGGCCTTGAGCAGCGCGGAGCTCCGGGCCGATCCGGGTGCGATGGCCCCATGCCTGCGCGCCTGCGCAAGACCACGTCCTCGCACCGGGACCCGCGCCTTGGGGCTCCTAGGGGCGGACCACCATCGGAAAGACGACCGCGATCGCCCAGGCAAAGGCGAGCGCGTTGGCCAGCGCCGCCGGCAGTGGATGGCCGGTCTGGCGGTAGACCCAGCCGCTCAGCAGTCCGAAGGCCGTGAAAAGGATGAGGATGACCGGCACGATGATCACCAGAAAGAACAGCTTGCCAAGGTTCAGGGCGATCGCGATCGCAAGGCCCACAAGGAAGCACACCTTGGTCGCGAAATAGGCGGCGCGCGGCGCCTCCCGCGAGCGCGTCAGCCACTCGTCGCCGATGAAGTAGGGCAGCGTGCCCACCAGCATTGCGAGGATGATCGGGATGCGCTCGGGGGTGGGTGCGAGATTGGTCAGGTAGCGGTCGGCGGCCACGCCGATTGCGCCGATCGCGTAGGCTGCGACCAGCACGGTGCAGGTGGCGATAGCAAGCCACGTGGTGCGCGCCGGGGCAAGGCTGCGGCGAGCGGGCAGGGCACCGACCAGGATGAGACCCGCGAGGGTCAGGACACCGTAGACCGCAAAATGCATGAGCAGATAGTCGGCGAGCAGAACCGGCAGGAAGTTGCTCGGCACCTTCAGCAGGATGAAGGGCGTGAGCAGCGCCGGGACGAGAGCCAGCGCCGCAAAGCGCAGGCCGCGCGGTGCGGGCCCGATGGTTGGTCGAGGTGGGGGTGGATCAAGTCTTGGCAGGAGGCGCGCGAGCGGCCAGCCTGCGGCGACGAGTCCGGTAAAGAGCAGCAGCAGCCAAAGGCCCGGGGTGGCGATGCGGGCCGTGCCTGCACGCGCGAAGGCCTGGTCCATCCACGCGAGCGCCTCGTGCATCGAAGTCGGGCTGTAGAGGACCCCGATATGTTCGACATCCGGGGCGAATGCGACGCGCCGGGCGCTCCCGGCTGCGAAACTGCCAGAGGTCGCGCCCACGGTGGGCGGCGGGNNGCAGCGCCTGCTCGCGCAGCGCCGCCGGCTCCAGTGCGCCATCGATGATGAGCAGGTCACGCGGCCGCTCGGCGAGCGATCCGCTCCAGAACAGGGACACGGCAACGGTTGCCGCCACCTCGGGATGCTCGAGCGCGTAGCGCACCACGACATCGGAGGCCATCGAGTGACCAAGGAGGGCAAGGTGCCCGTCGACCTCGGCCCGCGCCATGCCCCACTCGATGACGCGCCCAAGTGCCCCCGCCAGCGCCCGGTTGCGCGCGGTGGCGTCGGCAAGGCCTCCGGGCAGCGGCTCGGTGTTCTGTCCATGCCCCGGAAAGTCGAAGGTCGCGACCACATAGCCGTTTTGCGCCAGGGTGAGCGCGAAGGTCTGCATGAACTGCTGCGAGCCGGCAAAGCCGTGGGCGATGGCGATGAAGGGCGCCGGTGGCGCGCCCGGCCGGGTATAGAGCGTCACCGGAATGCTGCCGAGCTGCACGCGCTCGATCCGAAGCCCCGCGCGTTCGGCTTCGAGCCGCACCAGCGCCAGTACAATCAACACCAGGCTGATGCTGGCTACAATGGAGCGTTGCATGGCGCGAACCTAGCACGAGCGGACGCGCCCGGCAATTGGACCAGCAAGACCTGGATCGGGCCCGACCACGCCGAGAGGCCCTGTCCGTGCAGTCCCCCATCGCGAAACAACAAGGTGCGCCCGATCGGCGAGAATCACGCGCAAGTTACGATCCCGACCCGGCACGGCAAAGCGCCGCGCGCCCGGCGGCCCGCCTGCGGACGGTTGCAACCCCTCCCTTAGACGAGACCCATGTCACAGCCTTTTCCGTTTTCTGCAATCGTCGGCCAAGACGAGATGAAACTTGCAATCCTGATCGCGGCGATCGATCCCTCCGTCGGCGGTGTGCTGGTCTTTGGCGACCGCGGCACGGGCAAGTCNNGGCGGCGTGCTCGTGTTCGGCGACCGCGGCACCGGCAAGTCGACGGCCGTGCGCGCGCTCGCGGCGCTCCTGCCGAAGATGCGGGTCGTGCAGGGCTGTGCCTACAACTGCGATCCGGCCACACCGGCCAGCTGGTGCAGCGAGTGTGCCGCCCGCTCAAGCGATGTCGCGCCCAAGTCGCGCCTCGTGCCTGTGCCCGTGATCGACATGCCGCTCGGCGCGACCGAGGACCGGGTGGTCGGTGCGCTGGATCTCGAGCGCGCGCTAAGCCACGGCGAGAAGGCGTTCGAGCCGGGGCTCCTTGCACGCGCGAACCGCGGCTTTCTGTATATCGACGAGGTCAATCTCCTCGAGGATCACCTCGTTGACCTCCTCATCGACGTCGCCGCTTCGGGCGAGAACGTGGTCGAGCGCGAGGGCCTGTCAGTGCGCCATCCGGCGCGCTTCGTGCTGGTGGGCAGTGGCAACCCCGAGGAGGGCGAACTGCGTCCCCAGCTGCTCGACCGCTTCGGCCTGTCGGTCGAGGTGAAGACACCCACCGGGCTTGCCGAGCGGATCGAGGTGGTGCGCCGGCGCGATGCCTACGAGCGGCAGGGTGCCGAGTTCGTCGCGCGCTGGCGCAAGGAGGAAGAGCGGCTGCGCCGGCACATCCTCGCCGGGCGCGCCCGACTCGGGGAGGTCGAGATGCCCGATGCGATTCTGGAGGATGTCGCGCGGCTGTGCATGCAGCTGGGCACCGATGGTCTCAGGGGCGAACTCACGCTGATGCGCGCGGCGCGCGCACTTGCCAGTTTCGACGGCGTGGCAGCGGTCGGCCGCGACCAGTTGCGGCGCATCGCCGGGCCGGCCCTGCGGCATCGCCTGCGGCGCGACCCGCTCGACGAGGCCGGCTCGACACTGCGCGTCGAACGCGCGGTGTCCGAGGTCCTCGGCAGCTGATGGCCTCGTCCTCGGCACCATGAGCGGCGCTGTACCCGAACGCGCGCCGCGGCCCGACGAGCTGGAGGGCTGGGGTCAGGCGCTGCAGATCGCAGCGCTCCTCGCCTTGGACCCGGTGGCTCTGGGCGGCGTCGCGCTGCGCTCGCCGGCGGGACCGGCGCGCGAGGCCTGGCTCGCGAGTCTGCGCGGCCTCGTTCCGGACGTCCCCTGGCTGAGGGTGCCCGCCCACGTCGCGCCCGCACGCCTGTCCGGAGGGCTCGATCTCACGGCGACGCTCAATGCCGGCCATCCGGTCGCTGAGCGCGGACTGCTCGCACGGGCCGATGGTGGCATCCTGCTTCTGGCCATGGCCGAGCGTGTGTCCGGGGCGACCATCGCCCAGGTGTGCGCCGCCCAGGACCGGGGCGAGGTCGTCGCCGAGCGCGATGGGCTTTCGCTGCGGGAGTCGGCGCGCTTTGCCGTGATTGCGCTCGACGAGGGCGTGGAGGACGACGAGCACGTGGCCGAGGCGCTCGTCGACCGCCTGGCTTTTCAGCTCGATCTGAACGGATTGCGCGCACCTGCCAGGCTCGAGCCGCTGTTCTCCGCCTCGGAACTGGAGCGTGCGCGCGCGGCATTTCCTGATGTCGTGATCGGCGAGGCTGAGATCAGTGCGCTCGCCTCGACCGCTCTCGCCCTTGGCATCGGCTCGCTGCGTCCGACGCTCTTTGCGATCCAGGCGGCGCGCGCGTTTGCCGCCCTCGCCGGTGACAAGGAAGTGAGCGCTGTGCATGCCCGCCTTGCGGCCCGGCTGGTGCTCGCGCCGCGTGCGCGCCAGGTACCCCAGCCACCGGAGTCACCGGAGTCACC
>PLEY01000143.1 GCA_003136595.1 Burkholderiales bacterium | reverse complement strand
CGCTCGTTGAGCGTCTTCTTCGTCCAGGCGCCCTCGCCGCTTGCTTGGCGACGAACCGAGCCGGACCGCGGAGCAGATCGCTGGGGCGCCAGGTTTCTCGCCCGGCAGGGGCGAGGGGCGACCTACGCCTAGTCATCGGGGATCTGACCAAAGCCCAGTTCCTCGACGTAACCAAACTGGGTGAAGTCCGTGATGCGCATCGGATAGAGGATACCGTCCAAGTGGTCGCATTCGTGCTGCACCACGCGGGCATGGAAACCTTCGACGTCGCGCACGATGCGCCCCCCGAACTGGTCGAATCCTTCATAGCGCAGTCGCGCCACGCGCGCGACGATACCGCGCATCCCGGGCACCGACAGGCATCCCTCCCAGCCCTCTTCGATCGCCTCGCCGAGGGGCGTGAGGGTCGGGTTGATGAGGACCGTTGGCGGGACCGGCGATCGATCGCCTCTGACCGCGCTTTGCCCGTAGCCGAAGATGACAAGCCGCAGATCCACGCCGATCTGGGGCGCCGCGAGCCCGGCGCCGTTGGCCGCCTCCATGGTCTCGAACATGTCGCTAACCAGGGCGTGCAGCTCTTCTGTATCGAAACGCTCAACGGGACGCGCCACGCGCAAGAGGCGCGGATCACCCATGCGCAGGATCGGATGAATCATGGCTGGAGGGCCACCGGCTTTGCGACGGAGGCCATGATGAGAGCACGCACACGGTCCATGGTCTGGTCGAGCGTGCGCCCGATCTCGGCCGTGGAGATCGAGAATTTCGAGTCGCCCCGGCCCGCCGCATGGTTCACGACCACCGCCACGCCCGCGTAGGGGATGTCGAGCTCGCGCGCCAGGCAAGCCTCGGGCATGAGCGTCATGCCGACCACGGCAGCGCCGTCGCGCTCGAGTCGGTCGATCTCGGCGGCGGTCTCGAGCCGGGGACCCTGCGTGCAGGCGTAGCAGGCGCCGTCGACCATGGGTTCGGCAATCTGTCCCGCGGCATCACGCAGACGCTGGCGCAGTGCGTTGTCAAACGGGACCGTGAAGTCGATATGGGTGACCGGCATGTCGGGATTGTCGAAGTACGTGGAGACACGACCCCAGGTATAGTCGATCACCTGGTCGAGGAGCACAATCGCCCCGGGATGGATGTCAGGGCGAATGCCACCGACCGAGACGACCGCGACGATGCCTGCAACCTGGACCTGCCGCAGAGCCCAGATGTTCGCCCGATAATTGATGTCGTGAGGCGGGATGGTGTGCCCGTAGCCATGGCGGGGCAGGAACACCACGGCATGACCGTTCAGCTGGCCGAAGGTCAGCGGCCCGGATGGCTCGCCATAGGGTGTGCGCACGATCTCGCGGCGCTCGACCTCGAGTTCGGCAAACGAGGTCAGACCGCTACCCCCGACGATGGCAAGCATGGATTGGCCTCCTAGCGGCGTGCAAGATAGGCGGCGAACTGCTCGCCGGTCTCGGCGTGCTTCAGGCCCAGCTCGACCGTCGCCTGGAGATAGCCGATCTTCGAGCCGCAGTCGTAGCGCCGGCCGGCGAAGCGGTACGCCAGCACGGGTTCGACCTGCAGGAGCCTGGAGATGCCATCGGTGAGCTGGATCTCGGCCCCCGCGCCCGGATTCAGGGTGGAGAGGAAATCGAACACGCCCGGAGTCAGGATATAGCGGCCGACGACGGCGAGCGTGGATGGGGCATCCTCGGGTGTAGGTTTCTCGACCATGTGCGTCACCTCCTCGAGGCTCGTATCCCCGGCCACCAGTTTCGAGTCGGTCTCGGTGCCGACGATCCCGTAGGAACGCGTGTCGGCGCGCGGCACGTCCTGCACCGCCAGCATGCTTGCCTGCTTTAGCGCAAAGATGCGCGTCATCTGCTCGAGAACTGGCGGGACCCCCGTATCGGTATCCATCAGGTCATCGGCAAGCAATACGGCAAAGGGCTGGGCCCCCACGACCGGCCGGGCGCACAACACCGCGTGCCCGAGGCCCAGCGCCTCGTTCTGGCGGATGAAGATGCAGTTCACGCCCCTGGGCACGGTGTTGCGCACGATCTCAAGGAGAGCGAGCTTGTTCTTGGCGGCCAGTTCCGCCTCCATTTCATAGGCCTTGTCGAAATGATCCTCGATGGCGCGCTTGTTGCGGCCGGTGATGAACACCATGTCGCGCACGCCTGCGATCGCCGCTTCCTCGACCGCGTACTGGATGAGGGGCTTGTCGACGACCGGCATCATCTCTTTCGGGCTGGCCTTGGTCGCCGGCAGAAAGCGCGTGCCCATGCCTGCTACGGGGAAAACGGCTTTGGTCACCTTCATCGCTTCACTCCTCCTTGGGGGTTTTCCGTTATCTGCTCAGGATGGCTGTGCCGGGCACAGTGCGAGCAGCGCGCCTTCATCGATGACCGGCACACCCAGTTCCTGGGCCTTGACCAGTTTACTGCCCGCCTCCTCTCCTGCGACCACATAGTCGGTTTTGCGCGACACCGAGCCTGCAACCTTGCCGCCGGCCGCCTCGATGCGGGCGCGGGCCTCGTCCCGCGTCAAGGTCGGCAAGGTGCCCGTCAAGACGAAGGTCTTGCCCGCCACGCCCGGCAGGAGCACGGGCCTCTCGACGCGGCCCTCGGCCCAGGTCACGCCGGCCGCGCGGATCTTCTGGATCACCTCGCGGTTGTGTGGCGCATCGAAGAAATGCCGGATCGAGGGCGCGACGACCGGTCCGATGTCGTTGACCTGGAGCAAGTCCGCGTCACTGGCGGCCATCAGCGCGTCGAGCGAGCCGAAGTGGCGGGCCAGATCCTTGGCGGTGGCCTCGCCCACGTGGCGGATGCCGAGCGCGAAGATGAAGCGCTCAAGCGTGGTCTGCCGGGCGGTGCGGATCGCAGCGACCAGGTTGGCGGCGGACTTTTCCCCCATGCGATCCAGTTTCGCGAGATCGGCCGCCTGCAGTCCAAACAGGTCGGCAGGCGTCTCGACCAGACCCAGGTCGACCAGCTGGTCGGTCAGCTTTTCTCCGAGACCCTCGATATCCAGGGCGCGGCGCTGGACAAAGTGGAGCAGCGCCTGCTTGCGCTGCGCGCTGCAGAAGAGGCCGCCCGTGCAGCGGGCGATCGCCTCGCCGGGCAGCCGCACGATCTCCGAATCGCACACCGGGCAGCGGGTCGGCATCACGAACTCGCGCGCGTTTGCCGGGCGCTTGCCCGGCACCACCCGGGCGATCTGCGGGATCACGTCCCCTGCACGACGCACCACGACGGTGTCGTGGATGCGGATGTCCTTGCGCCGGATCTCCTCCTCATTGTGCAGGCTTGCGTTCGTGACGGTGACGCCACCCACAAACACCGGCACAAGGCGCGCCACCGGCGTGACCGCTCCGGTGCGCCCGACCTGTACCTCGATGTCGGCGAGCACGGTCTCGGCCTCTTCCGCGGGAAACTTGTGGGCGAGCGCGAAGCGCGGTGCGCGCGATACGAAACCGAGGCGTTCCTGGGCCGCCAGCTCGTTCACCTTGTAGACCACACCGTCGATGTCGTAGGGCAACTCGGCGCGGCGCGCGGCGATCGTCTTGAAGAACCCGAGCAAGCCCTGGGCGCCCTCCACCACCGCGCGCTCGGCGCATACGGGCAGGCCAAGGCACGCAAACCAGTCCAGGAGTTCCGCATGCGTGCCCGGCAGCGCGCGCTCGCTGCCCGAGCCGTCGAAGGCGCCCAGGCCGTAGCAGAAAAACCGTAGCGGCCGCCGCGCCGTGATGGCGGGGTCAAGCTGACGCAGGCTGCCCGCGGCAGCATTGCGGGGGTTCACGAATTCATCGAGGCCGCGCTCCCGCTGGCGCCGGTTGAGCGCAGCGAAATCGGCGTGGAACATGAGGGCCTCGCCGCGCACTTCCAGGAGCGCTGGCGGGTGCTCAGTCTGCAGGCGCAGCGGCACGACCGCGATCGTCCTCACGTTCGGCGTGACCTCCTCGCCGGTCTCACCGTCGCCGCGCGTGGCCGCCTGCACCAGAACGCCGTGCTCGTAACGCAGGCTAAGCGCGAGCCCGTCGAACTTCAGCTCGACCGCGTACTCGACCGGCCGCGTGGCGAGGAGCCCCTCGGACACGCGCCGGTCGAAATTCACCACCTCCGCGTCCTCAAACCCGTTGGACAAGGACAGCATCGGCATGGCGTGGCGCACCTTGGGTAGATCAGAGCGCGGTGCCGCACCGACGCGCTGGGTCGGCGAATCCGCCGTCTGGAGTTCCGGATGCAGGCTCTCGAGAGCCTGCAGTTCGCGAAACAGCCGGTCGTACTCGGCATCCGGGATGGTCGGGGCATCGAGCACATGATAGGCGTAGTTGTGCGCCTCGATCTCGGTACGCAGCGCGAGGGCGCGCGCCGCGGGCGATAGTCCAAGGTCGGTGCGGCGCTCGCTGGCCCCGGTCATGGTCGCCTCAGCTAAAAAGGGCGAGCGCGCGGGCCGACCCGGCCGGCATGCCTGCGGCCTCAAGCTTGGCATAGACGGGCTCGATCTGCTGGCCGATGCTCTCGAGCAGCGCCGGCGTCAACGTGCGCAGCTGGTCATCGACGATGAGCGCGCCCAGGGTCGCGGCCATGCTCTGCGCTGCGCGTGTCATACGGCCATACGGGGTGAGCGCCTCGGGCACGCGCGGCAGATCCAAGACGAAGGTCACACGGGCACTTGCAAGCGTCGCCAGATTGTCGATCCGAAACGCCGGTCCGTCTGCGTTCTGGAGCACAAAAAGGCTCGTGCCATCCTCGAGCACGGCGTGGAAGCGGCCATCGCCCCGCAGCACCATACCCAGCGCCTCGGCCTGTTCTGCAAGCAGCTCTCCCGCCCAGGCTCCCCCGGGATTGGCGAGCGTCACGCCGATCTGCGAGTCAAGGGGGGCGCAGCAGGCATCCAGTGCGCGGGCCCGCCCGATCGTCTCGATCATGTCCGGCACATCGCAGGAAGCCGGGATCTGCTCGGCGGCGGCCGCGAGGCGCGTGACGAATTCGGAGAACTCAACCTCGTTCAAGGGCCCGCTGCGATTGGCGAGCTGGATTGCCACGCGCAGCGCATCGTAGCGCTGCAGGGTGCGTACCGGAAACCAGGCGGCGTCGCGCTCGCCTTGCACGAGCACCTGCTGCCGGCCGGCGTGGCGCAACCCCGTGAGACTTGCCAGCACACGGTCTCCGGAGACAGGCTGATCGATCGTGAGGGGGATGAGGACGTGGATCGACTCGTCAATGGGGACCGCCCGCTCACCGGCAGGCTCCTCGTGGGCGGGCAGCGTAAAGCTCGGCTCGAGGGCCGCTCCATCCACGGCGCCCGACGCCTCGGAGAAGCTGGGCTCGGTGCGCCCGCCTACAGGAGCCAAGCCTTGAGCCGGGCGCTGCTCGAATCCGCCGTTCTCGAACAGCACGTCGCGCCGCGGCTGGGCAAACGGGGCTTCGACGCGGCGCCGCACGCGCCGCTCCTGGAACTTGTTGAAGATCCAGACCATGAGCACAAACGCGACGCCAAGAGCCAACAGGCCAAGGCGCATCGGGCTCATCGTCCAACCCCGCGTCCCGGGCGGGCCAGAGTGCTCAAGCGACCCTCTCGACGGGCTCGCTCACAAGATTCACGGCAGCGTCCATGTCGACCGCGACGATGCGCGAGACCCCCTGCTCCTGCATGGTCACGCCGATCAGCTGGTTGGCCATCTCCATGGCGATCTTGTTGTGGGAGATGAACAGGAACTGCGTGTGATCGGACATCTTCTTGACCAGATTGCAAAACCGCTCGGTGTTGGCGTCGTCAAGCGGTGCGTCGACCTCGTCGAGCAGACAAAACGGCGCCGGATTGAGCTGGAACATCCCGAACACCAGCGCCGTCGCGGTCAGGGCCTTCTCGCCCCCCGAGAGGAGATGGATGGTGCTGTTCTTCTTACCCGGGGGCTGGGCCATCACCTGTATCCCGGCGTCGAGGATCTCATCGCCCGTCATCACAAGGCGCGCCTCGCCGCCTCCAAAGAGCGCCGGGAAGAGCTCACCGAAATGGCGGTTGACGGCATCGAAGGTCTCCTGCAGAAGATTGCGCGTCTCCCGATCGATCCTGCGGATCGCATCCTCGAGGGTGTTGATGGCTTCGGTCAGGTCGGCCGACTGCGCATCGAGGAACTCGCGGCGCTCACGGGCGCTGTGCAGTTCATCCAACGCCGCGAGGTTGACGGCACCGAGTGCGGCGATGGCCTGCTGGATCCGGTTCACTTCAGCCTGGAGTGCGCCGGCGCGCAGCCTTGGACCCTCGGGCGACGTGACGCGTGCCTCGAGGGCTGCGACATCGGCATTGGCCGCGGCAAGCTCTCCGAGGAACTGTTCCTCGGCCAGGCGCGCCGCCTGCTCCTTGAGCTGCAGCTCGGTGATACGTTGGCGCAGGGGCTCGAGGTCGCGCTCGGCCAGAAGGCGGCTCTCGTCGATCGCCCGCAAGCGGGCCGTCAGGGCGTCGAGTTCGGTGCGTCCACGGGCGAGCGCCTCCTCGCGCAGCACGCGCTGGGCGAGTGCCTCCTGCAGGCCGGCCTGTGCGGTCTGATCGGTGAGCGCCGCGAGCTCCTGCTCGATGCTCGCGAGTTCCGCATCGAGGCGCTCCTGCTCGGCTTGGGCCACCTCGATACTGCGTGCCAGCTCAGTACCCCGCTCGGCCAGATTGCGCTGCCGGAATTCGCCCTCCTGCAGCTCACGCTCGAGCAGGCGGCCGCGCTGGCGCGCGTCTTCGAGGGCACTGTGCGCGGCCTCGAAGGCGAGTTGCTCCTCCTCGAAGCGGTCCTGTACGATCGCCAGCTCAGCGTCGAGTTCCTCAAAGCGCGTCTCGGATTCGGCGCGCTTGGCCGTCGCCTCGTCGCGCTGGGCATCGAGTTCGGCCAGCTCGCCTTTGATCTGGTCGGCGCGTGCCAGCACCTGCGCGCTGTGCTGCTCAAGGCGCTGCAGTTCGAGCTGCTTCTGGTGCAGGGACTGGGTCAGGGTGGCGGCGCCCGTGCGTGCGCGCTCCAAGCGCTCGGCGAGAGTGCTGAGTGCCGCCTCAGTCTGCACCGCGCGTGTCTTGGCCTCGTCATGGAGGAGCGCCTCGCTCTTTTGCTGCTTGCGCAGTGCATCGATCTCCTGCTGGCGTGCGAGCATCCCGGACTGCTCTGAGTCCGACGCAAAAAAACGCACCGAATTGCGGCCGATCAAGTGGCCGGTGCGTACCACGAAGACGGCGCCGACCGGCAGCACGTCGCGGCGTGCCAGGGCGTCCTCGGCGTCCTCGGCGGTGTAGACGTTGGCAAGCCAGTCGCCAAGGAGGGCACGCAGGTCCGGATCGTCGAGCTGCAGGCGCGCGGCGAGCGTGGCCAGCCCGGGTGCGGGCTCGGCGGCAGGGTGTGCGGCGGCCTGGGCGCCGAAGAATGCGAGTTTCGCCGGCGGCGCGTCGGAGAAAAAACCGCGCGTCCAGTCGAGCCGGCTGACTTCGAGCGCGGCAATGCGCTCGCGCAGCACTGACTCGAGCGCACTCTCCCAACCCGCTTCGACCTTCAGGCGTTGCCAGAGCCTGGGCAGCCTGGACAATTCGTGCTTGTCGAGCCAGGGCTGGAGCTTGTCGTGGGTTTGCACGCTCTCCTGGAGTTGGACGAGGGCGCCCAGTCGCGCGCTGGTCTGAGCCGCGCGCGCCGTGATCTCGACCAGCGCTGCCTGGGCGGCATCGCGCGCGGCGACGACCCCGGGCTGCGCGTCCTGGGCCGCATCGCGTTCCGCCTCAAGCGTCGCGAGCCGCGCGCTCGCATCGGCGATCTCCGTGCCAAGCGCCTCGATGCGCGCGCCCTCGGGGGCCGCGAGTCCCGCGCGTTCAGCGAGGAGCCGTTCGCGGCGCGTCTCGAGGGTCTGCAACTCGCGCTGGGCGTTGCTCTGATGCGCAGACTCGACCTGCAGGGCCTGCTCGATGCGGGTCACGGCAAGGCGCGCCTGGTTGACCGCCTCCTGGGCATCGCGCCAGGCCGCTTCCTGGGCCGGGAAGGCCGCGCCATGGTCCTCGAGCAGCGCGTGGGCCTCCTGGACCGCGGCCTCGGCCGCGCCCACGCCGCTCTGGTTGGCGGCAAGCTCCGCCTGCTGGCCCGCGATCTGGGCCGTCCAGTTCTCGCGCTGGCCGCGGATCCGGCCGGCCTGGGCCACGAGGCGGTTGCGTGCCTCGACGACAAATTTGATCTCGGCTTCGAGCTGACTGACCGCGGCACTGGCTGCGTAGAGTTCACCCTGCAGGGCGTGAACCTGGTCGCCCGCCGCATAATGGGCCGTGCGCGTGCCTTCGAGCTCGGCCTCGATGTGCCTAAGGTCAGCGGTGCGGGAGTCGAGTTCGAGCTGTGCCGCATCGATCGCGCGCTGATGCCGTTCCTGTTCCTGCCGGGCCTCGCAGTAGCGCACCGTCCAGAGCAGTTTCTGCTGATCGTCCTCGGCGGCCTGGAGATCGCGGTACTGCTGGGCCACCACCGCCTGCCCCTCGAGCTTCTCGAGGTTGGTGTTCAGTTCGCGCAGGATGTCACCCACGCGCGTCAGGTTCTCGCGCGTGTCGGTCAGGCGGTTCTCCGTCTCGCGGCGCCGCTCCTTGTATTTCGAGACCCCGGCCGCCTCTTCGAGGAAGACGCGCAACTCCTCGGGCTTGGCCTCGATGATCCGCGAGATCATGCCCTGTCCGATGATCGCGTAGGCGCGCGGACCCAGTCCCGTGCCGAGGAAGATGTCCTGAACATCACGTCGCCTGACGACCTGGTTGTTGATGTAGTAGTTCGAAGTGCCGTCGCGCGTGAGGACCCGCTTGACGGCAATCTCGGCGTACTGGCCCCACTGTCCGCCGGCGCGTCCCTGGGCATTGTCGAACACCAGCTCGACGCTCGCCCGCCCGGCCGGCTTGCGGTTAGCCGAGCCGTTGAAGATCACGTCCTGCATCGACTCCCCGCGCAGCTCCGAGGCCTTGGATTCGCCCAGCACCCAGCGCGCCGCATCGATGATGTTCGACTTGCCGCAGCCATTGGGGCCGACCACGCCCACCAGCTGACCGGGAATGTGGAAATGGGTCGGATCGACGAAAGACTTGAAGCCGGACAGCTTGATCTGGGTTAGACGCACGGGAGGTCAGGAAAATTGGGATTTCGCTCGGACGGTCCCGCCGTCGTGCGACTCGGGAAGGCCTTCTCTGCGGATCAAAAAATGCCGTGGTGATACGGCTCCGTATAATAGCATTTTGACTTTTGGGTCCCGCGCGACTCTCCTTTCATGGCCGCCAAGCAACGCCCTACCTCAGCCCCTACAGGCACCCGTGCCGTGACCCCGGGACACACCCGGCCCACGCAGCAGCTGGACGTGTTTCCCAACCCCAACCCGGGGCGTGATGTCCTCATCCATCTGCAGATCGAGGAGTTCACCTGTCTTTGCCCCCTGACCGGCCAACCCGACTTCGCCCGATTGCAGATCGACTACATCCCGGATGCGACCTGCGTCGAACTAAGGAGCCTGAAGCTCTACATGTGGGCCTACCGGGACCGGGGCGCCTTCCACGAGGCCGTGACCAACTCCATCCTGGACGACCTCGTGGCGGCGCTTGGGCCGCGCTTCATGCGCGTGACCGCCCGCTGGAACGTGCGGGGGGGCATCTTCACGAGCATCGTCGTCGAGCACCGGCAGAAGAAGTGGCGTCCCGCCGCCCGCGTCGACCTGCTCGAGTTCGAGACCCAGTCGGCGACCCGCTAGGCGCTCCTGCCGTGAATCCCGACCTCCTTCGCCTGCATCCCTATCCTTTCGAGCGCCTGCGCGAGCTGTTCGCAAGGGCCCCCGTGACCTCTGAGCTTGCCCCGATCAGCCTGTCGATCGGCGAGCCCAAGCACAGTACGCCGGAGTTCATCACCCAGTCTCTGCGCGACTCGCTGGCGGGGCTCGCCCACTACCCCAGCACCCAGGGCAGCCCGGCCCTGCGCGGTGCGATCAGCACCTGGCTTGCACGCCGCTTCTCGATTGCGCCACCGGACCCGGATTCGCAGGTGTTGCCGGTGACCGGTACCCGCGAGGCCCTATTCGCCATCGCCCAGACGCTCGTGGACCGTACGCGGGAGGCGCCCACGGTCGTGTGTCCGAACCCCTTCTACCAGATCTACGAGGGCGCGGCGCTGCTCGCGGGGGCCCGGCCCCTCTATGCAAACATCGATACGAATATCGATGCGAATATCGTTGCCAAGCGGCGCTTTGCGGTGGACTATTCGGCCATCACCGAGGAGCAGTGGGCACAGGTCCAGCTCGTCTATGCCTGCTCGCCCGCCAACCCCACCGGTCGGGTGATGGACCTTGCGGACTGGCGTGACCTGTTCGCACTTTCCGACCGCCATGGCTTTGTCATCGCCGCCGACGAGTGCTATTCGGAGATCTACTGCGGCCCCCAAGCGCCGCTGGGCGCGCTCGAGGCCGCGCAGCAACTCGGCCGCCCCGACTACGAGCGCCTCATCTGCTTTGGCAGTCTCTCGAAGCGCTCCAACGTGCCTGGCCTGCGTTCTGGCTTCGTGGCCGGAGATCGGCGCCTGTTGCGTCAGTTCCTGCTATACCGGACCTATCACGGTTGCGCCATGAGTCCGCCCGTCCAGGCGGCGAGCGCACTGGCCTGGGCCGACGAGGCGCATGTCGAGGCGAACCGCGTCAAATACCGCCGGAAATTCGCCGAAGTCACGCCGCTCGTGCAAAACGTGCTCGAAACACAGCTCCCCGATGCCGCCTTCTATCTCTGGGCCAAAACGCCCATAGACGACGAACTGTTCGCCCAGCAACTCCACGCCGCCTATAATGTGGCAGTGCTGCCGGGCAGTTATCTGGGCCGCTCCCATGGGGGATCGAATCCAGGGTGTGGTTTTGTTCGCCTCGCCCTGGTCGCAGAACCCGAAGAATGTCTTGAAGCCGCACGCAGAATCGTGCAATTTACCCGTTCACTGTGATCATCTCCGCGCCCAAGTCCCCGACATGCCTGTGACCCCGCTTCCTGACGCCTCTGAACTTGCCGAACATCGCGCACACATCGAGGAGGCGTGGGAGACCCGCGCGAGCCTTCTGCCTGCCAATGCCACGGCCCGGCTTGGCGAGGCGGTCGAGCGCATCATCGGCGAACTCGACGCGGGGCGGCTTCGGGTTGCTGAAAAGCTCGAAGGCACGTGGGTGGTGCACGAGTGGCTGAAGAAGGCGGTGTTGCTGTCGTTTCGCATCGAGGACAACCGCCTGATGCACGCAGGTCCTCCTCCTGTAGCGCACGAGCCACAATTTTTACAGTTCTACGACAAGGTACCGACCAAGTTCGAACGCTATTCCGCCGAGGATTTCAAACAAGGCGGTTTTCGCGTGGTGCCCCCTGCTGTTGCACGGCGTGGCGCCTTCCTCGGCCAGAACGTGGTGCTCATGCCAAGCTACGTTAACGTGGGCGCCTATGTGGATGCGGGCACCATGGTCGACACCTGGGCCACGGTCGGATCGTGCGCGCAGATCGGCAAGAACGTCCACCTGTCGGGCGGCGTCGGCATCGGCGGCGTGCTCGAGCCCCTGCAGGCCAGTCCCACCATCATCGAGGACAACTGCTTCATCGGCGCGCGCTCGGAGATCGTCGAAGGCGTGGTCGTAGAGGAGAACTCGGTGATCTCGATGGGCGTGTTCCTCAGCCAGAGCACACGCATCTATGACCGCGAGAACGACCAGGTGCTCTACGGCAGGGTCCCTTCGGGTTCGGTCGTGGTGCCCGGATCGCTTCCTTCCGCCAACGGGCGTTACAGCTTATATTGTGCAGTGATCGTCAAACGAGTGGATGCGCAAACGCGCGCCAAGACCGGCATCAACGAACTGCTGCGGGGCGCCTAGGCGCTGCCCGGCCCTGACTGGAGACTCTGATGGCAATGGAGCGACTGTTTCAGCTCATGCTGGAGAAGAAGGCGTCTGACCTCTTTGTGGCGGTCGGCTCGCCCGTGCATCTGAAGGTCAATGGGACCTCGGTGCCGATCAACCAGCAGGTTATGGACAACGCGATGATCGCCTCGCTCTTGGGCGAGATCCTCAGTGAGTCGGATTTCAACCAGCTGGCCACCTATCACGAGCTGAACATGGGCTTTGGCGTGCAGGGCGTGGGCCGGTTCCGTCTCTCGGCATTCCACCAGCGCGGCTCGATCTCCTGCGTGATCCGCTTCATCCAGAACGAGATTCCGGCGCTCGAGTCGCTGAACCTGCCGGACATCCTCTCCGAAATCATCATGGAAAAGCGCGGCCTGGTGCTGCTCGTCGGGGCCACCGGCTCGGGCAAGTCCACGACCATCGCCTCGATGCTCGATCTGCGCAACACCCAGCGCACCGGTCACATCCTCACCCTTGAGGATCCGATCGAGTACGTCTTCAAGAACAAGAAATCGATCGTCAACCAGCGCGAGATCGGGACCGACACCGACAATCTGCATATCGCGCTGAAGAACGCGCTGCGCCAGGCACCCGACTGCATTCTCATCGGCGAGATCCGCGACAAGGAGACGATGTCGGCATCGATCGCCTATGCGCAGTCGGGACACCTGTGTCTGGCCACACTGCACGCCAACAACAGCTATCACGCCCTGAACCGGATCATCAGTTTCTATCCGATCGAGAACCGCCCGGCATTGCTCTCAGACCTGTCGGCGGCCCTGCGCAGCATCGTCTCGCAGCGACTCATCAAGGCGAAGGCCGGCGGGCGCATGCCGGCCGTGGAGGTGCTGCTCAACACCCGGCACGTCTCGGAACTGATCGAGAAGGGCGAGATCAACGAGATCAAGGAGGCGATGGAGAAGAGCCTGTCGCCCGGATCGCAGACCTTCGAGCAGGCGCTCTACCGCCTCCTGACGACGGGCCTTATCACCGAGGAGGAGGCGCTGGCCAATGCCGACTCGCCCACCAACCTGTTGTGGCTGCTCAATAACTCCAGTCCCGCCGAGATGAACGGCAATTCGGAGCCCGAGAAGCGCAAGGAACAGGAAGGCGCCTCCTTCACCGAATTCACGCTGAATGCCTGAGGCGGCGGCCGCCCTGACGGTCTACGGCATACCGAACTGCGACCAGGTCAAGAAGACGCGACGCTGGCTTGCGGCGGCACGACGTGATCACCGCTTCCACGATCTGCGCGGCGACGGCGTCACGCGCGAGGATCTCACGCGCTGGTTGCGCCAGGTTCCGTGGACCACACTCGTGAACCAGAAGGGGTCGACCTGGCGCAACCTCCCCCCCGAGGCGCGACCTGCCGACGAGGCCCGTGCCGTGCTCGCAATGCTGGCCCAGCCCACCCTCATCAAGCGGCCCGTGGTGGAGTTCGGCGGGCGGGTCCTGGTCGGCTTCTCCGAGAAAGCCCTGGCAGAGCTCCTCGCAAAAGACTGACATGTCCGCCACCCTCGAGCTTGCCAAATCCCTGATCGAGCGGCGCTCGGTGACGCCCGACGATGCGGGCTGTCAGGCCCTGCTCGCCGCCCGGCTCGCCCCTCTCGGCTTTGCCTGCCAGCCCGTGGACGTGGGTGCGGTCAGCAATCTCTGGGCCGAGCGCAGGTCCGCTCAGGCCCTCGACACCGGCCCTCTCGTCGTCTTCGCGGGCCACACCGACGTCGTGCCGAGCGGGCCGCTTGACGCGTGGCACTCCGATCCCTTCAAGGCGACCGAGCGCGACGGCAAACTCTACGGACGGGGTGCGGCGGACATGAAGTCGTCGATCGCGGCGTTCGTGGTGGCCGCCGAGGAGTTCGTGGCGGCAAATCCGCAGCATCGGGGCGGCATCGCCCTCCTCCTCACCTCCGACGAGGAGGGTCCTGCCACGGACGGCACGGTGCGCGTCTGCGAGTGGCTGAGCGAGCGCGGTATCCGGCCCGACTACTGCATCGTGGGCGAGCCGACCTCGGTCGCGCGCGTCGGCGACATGATCAAGAACGGCCGGCGCGGCACGCTCTCCGGACGACTCACCGTCAAAGGCGTGCAGGGCCATATCGCCTACCCCCAGCTGGCCTCGAATCCGATCCATCGGCTCGCGCCGCTTCTGGCTGATCTCGTGGCCGAGCGCTGGGACGAAGGCAACGAGTACTACCTGCCCACTTCCTGGCAGGTCTCGAACATCCACGGCGGCACCGGCGCCCTGAACGTGATCCCGGGTACGGTGACTCTCGACTTCAACTTTCGCTTCGCGACAGCCAGCACTCCCGACGAGCTCAAGCGGCGCGTCGCCGGGATCATCGAGCGCCATGCGCTCGACCACACGCTCGATTGGACGCTGGGTGGGCTGCCGTTCTTGACCGCGCGGGGCACGCTATCTCGCGCACTCGAGCAGGCCATCCTCGAGGAGACCGGCCTCGCCACGGAACTGTCGACGACCGGCGGCACGTCCGATGGGCGGTTCATCGCGAAGATCTGTCCCGAGGTGATTGAATTCGGACCGCCCAACGCGAGCATCCACAAGATCGATGAGCATATCGCGCTCGATGCCTTGGAACCCCTGAAGAACGTCTACCGCCGCACGCTCGAGATCCTCCTGGCCGGGGCCTGACGATGGCCGGCGCACGGGACAAGGATGCGCTCGCGCGCCTGAAGACGGTGCGCGATGTGCTGCGCTATGCGGTCAGCACCTTCGGTCGGGCAGGCCTCGCCTTCGGGCACGGCAGCGACAACCCCTGGGACGAGGCGGTCTACCTCGTCCTGTCCACCCTGCATCTGCCGCTCGCCGAGCTCAACCCCTATCTGGAGGCGCGCCTGACGCGCGGCGAGCTTGGCGAGGTGCTGGACGTCGTGGCCCGCCGCGCAGCGGGCGTGCCGGCCGCCTATCTGACCCGCGAAGCCTGGCTCGGGGACTATCGTTTCTACGTGGACGAGCGCGTCATCGTGCCGCGCTCGTTCATCGCCGAGCCCCTCAGCGAGGCGCTTAGTCCCTGGATCACGCACCCTGCCGCGGTCCGGCGCGTGCTCGACCTGTGCACCGGCTCGGGGTGCCTTGCCATCATCGCGGCAGACGTGTTTCCCGAGGCGCGCGTGGATGCGGTCGACATCTCCGTGGAGGCGCTCGCCGTGGCCCGCGAGAACGTGGCGCGCTATGGGCTACTCGAGCGCGTCGACCTGATTCACTCGGACTTGTTTTCGGGACTCGGCAGAACGCGCTACGATCTCATCGTCTGCAATCCACCCTACGTCAATGCCCAAGCCATGCAGGCGCTCCCGATCGAATACCGGCATGAGCCCGCGCTCGCCTTGGCAGGTGGCGCCGATGGACTGGATCTCGTTGCGCGTATCGTCGACGAGGCGCCCCGGCACCTCGTCGCGCGCAGCCGCAGGCCGGGACTCTTGGTCCTCGAAATCGGCCAGGAGCGCGCGGCCTTCGAGACGCGCTATCCGGACTTCGCCGGGACGTGGCTGTCCACCCGCGCCGGAGACGATCAGGTCTGGCTTGCCGCGCGCGACGAGCTCACCCGGGAGCACGCGAGATGATCCGCATCGAACAGCTGACCCTGCGGCGCGGCACCAAGGTGCTCCTCGAGCGGGCCAGCGCCACCGTCCAGCCGGGTGAGAAGGTCGGCCTGATCGGCGCGAACGGCGCGGGCAAGTCGAGCCTGTTTGCGCTCCTGCGCGGCGCCCTCGGCGCTGACGAGGGTGAGGTGTCGATTCCGCCCACCTGGCGCGTCGCCTTTGTCGCCCAGGACGCCCAGGCGCTGGGCTCGAGCGCGCTTGAGCACGTCATCGACGGCGATGTGCGCGTGCGCGAACTCGAGGCGGCGCTCGCCGCAGCCGAAGCCCGCCACGCCCTGGATCCGACGATGGACGGCGAGGTGCTGGGCGAGTTGCACGCGCAATTCGGCGATGCCGATGGGTATACGGTGCGTGCACGCGCGGAAAGCCTCCTGCTCGGACTGGGCTTTTCGCTGGCCGAGACGCGCGCGCCGGTTGCAAGCTTTTCGGGCGGCTGGCGCATGCGCCTGAACCTGGCCCAGGCGCTCATGAGTCCATCGGACCTGCTCCTGCTCGATGAGCCCACCAA
>PLEY01000179.1 GCA_003136595.1 Burkholderiales bacterium | reverse complement strand
CCTGAGGTGTGGACCCTGAGGTGGGTCGTCCGGAAACTCCCTGCGACCCATGTCAGGGGCCGCGCGTCTGCGGCACGCCCCGCGTCAGCCCAGGCGGGATCCGAGTCTAAGGAAATCTCCAGGGGCCGACGTCTAGGTAGAAGTACTCTCCGACGAATTGGCGGGAGTACTGGCGGGCGTCTTGCCTGATCGTTAGGCCGGCCGATAAGCCGACCGATAAGCCGACCGATTGGGCTAGCTATTCAGGGTCGCTTCCTTCAACCAGTTCCGACCCTCGTCGGTGATGGCAAGCGCGCCGAATTTGCTGTCGCCAGCACGGCTTTGCGCCCGTGCCAGGCCCCGCTCGACGAGCCACTGGGCCACATCGATCGGAATGGGAACCTCGTCCTTACCTTCATACAGCGTGCTCAGGGCTTCGGTATAGCGCTGGTCAATCAGATTGTATTCCTTGCGCAACTCCGAGATCGCGGGCTGCAGGCAGGTCATGCAGGCAAGCCGCCCCTCGCCCCGCGCTGCCGATACCGACCAGTTGCAGCCGGTCGTGTCGGCGCTTTGCGGAACGATTTCGCCGAACTCACACTCCTGACAGTCCTCGCACAGTTCGGCGGCCTCGCGGATCATCTCCTGGAGTTCCGCTCTCGTCTTGATTTCTCGCACCGTCTTGCCTCGCTGAATTTCGATACATGAAATCCTACGCGATTGGGCGCGAAACGGCGAGACTCTCGGGGGCAATTCGCGCAACCGTCAAGAACCGTGGACGGCTTGCAACACTCCGCCTCGCGGACGCGGCGCGGGCGCCCCGGGGAGCCCCGCCTGGGTGAGGGAAACTCCCAGTCCGTCTGAGATTTTTATCAGGATAGACTGGCGAGGCGTTAGCCGGGTGGGCCCGCCGCCGAGACCAGCTCCGCGAAGCGCAAAAGGTCGATATTGCCCCCGGAGACGAGGAGCCCCACGCGCGCGCCGTCGAGCGCAACACGGCCATTGAGCGCAGCAGCTATTGCAAGGCAGCCCGTGGGCTCGACCACCATTTTCATGCGGCCCGCGGCGAACAACATCGCCTCGACCAGTTCCTGGTCGGTGACCGTGACGATGTCGTCGACCAGCGCCTGGATCACGGGAAATGTGAACTGTCCAAGATGCTGGGTCTGGGCCCCGTCGGCGATCGTCACCGGCGTGTCGATGTGCACGATGCTTCCCGAACGCAGGCTGCGCTGCCCGTCGTTGCCCGCTAGAGGCTCGACGCCGATGATGCGGCAGTCCGGATTGAGCGCGCGCGCCGCCACGGCGCAGCCTGACAGCAGCCCGCCTCCGCCAAGACACACCAGGAGCACATCGAGGGGACCGGCATCCTCGAAGAGCTCCTTGGCGGCGGTTCCCTGACCGGCCATCACCGCTGGGGCGTCATAGGGCGGCACCAGTGTCATGCCGTGCTCCTCGGCCAGGGCACGCGCGATCGCCTCGCGGTCCTCTCGGTAGCGATCGTAGACGACGATCGTCGCGCCATAGCCGCGCGTCGCCTCGACCTTGATGCGCGGCGCATCGTGTGGCATCACGATCGTGGCGGGGACCCCCAACAGGCGCGCTGCGAGCGCCACGCCCTGCGCATGGTTGCCCGATGAGAACGCGACCACGCCGGCNNGTTCTCGCACTTGAAGTGGAGTTCGGCGCCGCAGCGCAGATCGGCGGTGGTTGAGCGCAACACCGGTGTGCGATGTGCGACGCCCGCGAGGCGCCGATGGGCGCTTGCGATATCGTCAAACGAGATGGCCAGGTCGTTCATGTGCTGCTCCATCGCAGAAGGTGGACCCGCATTCGCTCCTCGTTGTGAGTGGATCTGCGAACGCTCGAACGCCCGGTCGCCGACCCAGGGACGAGCCTAGGGGTCGAGCTCGATCACTGGCACCGGGTCCGTTGCGCTGTCGTCCTTTAGGAGGATGCCCGTCGCCTTCAGGCGCAGCGCCCCCTGCACCAGATAATGCAGCTTCCTGGCGGCGCTCGCGTAGGACAGCCCCTCGGGACGAATATTCGAGATGCAGTTCCGCTCGGCATCGCTGCGGCCCTGGCGCGGCTGGTAGGTGAGATAGATGCCCAGGCTGTCGGGCGAGCTCAGCCCGGGCCGCTCACCGATCAGCATGGCCACAAAACGCGCGCCCCAGAGCTCGCCGATTTCGTCACCGAGCGCGACGCGGGCCATCCGGGCAATCACCAAGGGCGCCACCACCAGAGTCCCAGCAAGCGGCAGGAACGCCTCGAGCACGGGGGCGGCATGGCGCTCGGGCGCAAGCGCCGAGAGGCCGTCGGCGATCACGAGAACCAGATCTGGTGGTGATGCCGGGGCGAGTTCGGCAAGCCGCGTGCGGCTCTCGGTCGAAAGGCGGCGCCCGAGGTCCGGGCGGCGCAGGTAGGTCGCCCGATCGGGCGCGGCACTCCCCACGGCGACGGTCCGGGTGGTGAGCGCACCCAGCCGGCCGCGCAGCAGTTCCTCATCCAGCTGCCGGTGCACCGCATCCCGCGCGGCGGCATGAGCAACCCCGAAATCCAGGAGGGCGGCGGTGGGAAGGCTGTCGCCAGTGCGGCCCAGCGCAATCCGCGCCGCAGTGAAGCGCTTCAGGCCCTCCCAGGGATCGTCGATGACCGACTCGCTCATGGCTGTCTCATGCCTGTCTCATGGCTGACCAAGGAGGTGCGCGGCATGGGCGAGCAGCGGCTCGCGGCCCTGGCCGGCGCGCAGCTGGCGGGCCGCATCGATGATCTCCATGCGCAAGAGCCAGTCCTCGAACTCTGGCGCACAGCGCAGGCGAAGGACGCGCCTCAGGTAGAGCGCGTCGTGGAACGAGGTGCTCTGGTAGTTGAGCATGATGTCGTCGGCACCCGGCACCCCCATGATGAAGTTGATGCCGGCAACGCCGAGCAGCGTCAGGAGGCTGTCCATGTCGTCCGAGTCAGCCTCCGCGTGATTGGTATAGCACACGTCGCATCCCATCGGCAGCCCGAGGAGCTTGCCGCAGAAATGATCCTCGAGACCGGCGCGCAGGATCTGCTTGCCGTCATACAGATACTCCGGACCGATGAAGCCCACCACGGTGTTGGTGAGCAGCGGCCCGAACGCCCGCGCGACCGCGTAGGCGCGTGCCTCGCAGGTCTGCTGATCGACGCCGTGGTGGGCATTCGACGACAGGGCACTGCCCTGGCCGGTCTCGAAATACATGACGTGGTCACCGACCGTGCCCCGCTCGAGAGAGAGCGCCGCAGCCCGCGCCTCACCGAGCAGAGCGAGATCGATGCCGAAGGCACGGTTGGCACCTTCGGTCCCGGCGATCGACTGGAATACCAGGTCGACCGGCGCGCCGAGTTCGATCGCCCGCAGGGTGGACGTGACATGGGTGAGGATGCAGGTCTGTGTGGGAATCGCATAGCGCTGCCGGAACTCATCGAGCATGCGCAGCAGGCTGACCTGGGTCGCGAGGCTGTCGCTTGCCGGATTGATGCCGATCACCGCATCGCCACAGCCGTAGAGCAGACCATCGAGGACCGCGGCGGCGATGCCGCGCTCGTCGTCGGTGGGATGGTTGGGCTGCAGGCGCACCGCAAGACGCCCCTCGAGCCCCAGCGTGTTGCGAAACGCGGTCACGACGCGGCATTTCTGGCCCACGCGGATCAGGTCCTGGTTGCGCATCAGCTTGGACACGGCAGCCACCATCTCGGGCGTGAGCGCCCCCGCCACGGCCGCGAGCCGCGCGCTGTCGGCGGCGCCGCTGAGCAGCCAGTTGCGCAAGTCGCCGACCGTCATGTGCGCCAAGCTTGCGAAGGCGGCGCTGTCATGGCTGTCCAGGATCAGGCGCGTGACCTCATCGTCCTCGTAGGGAATCACGGCCTCATTGAGGAACACCCCGAGCGGCAGTTCGGCCAGCACGCACCGCGCTGCCATGCGCTCCTGCTCGGTGCGGGCGGCGATACCTGCGAGTTCGTCCCCCGAGCGCCGCGGACTCGCCCGGGCAAGCACGGACTTCAGATCCGGGAAACCATAGACCTGGTGGCCAAGGGTGTGGGCATAGCGCATGGGCGGCTCTTTGAGCGTACAGCAATCATGATACCGATTCCGTGCCGCCAGCACATCAGCCCGCCGGCCCGCGCGCGGCCTTCGTGATGCGGTTAGAATGAGCCTCCCGCCGCGTCTCCCAGGGCCCCTCTGGGCGCCCGTCCAAATAAGGCCAAGCGCATGGATGCACTGATCTTGTCGCGGATGCAGTTTGCCTGGGTCATCGCACTGCATATCCTGCTGCCCGCTTTCACCGTGGGACTGTCGTGCTACATCGCGACCCTTGAAGTGCGCTGGTGGTTGAGCAAGGACGATGTCTACCGGCGCCTGTCGGCGTTTTGGATCAAGATTTTTGCGGTCTCGTTCGGCATGGGGGTGGTGTCGGGCATCGTCATGCCCTTCCAGTTCGGGACCAACTGGAGCCGCTTTTCCGATGGCGCCTCGAACGTGATCGGGTCGCTCATCGCCTATGAGGCGCTCACGGCGTTTTTTCTCGAGGCAGCGTTTCTGGGCATTTTGCTGTTTGGACGCAAGCTCGTTCCCCAGTGGGCGCACGCGGCCTCGGCGGTGATGGTCGCATTCGGCACCCTCATCTCCTCGGTCTGGATCCTCGCGGTCAACAGCTGGATGCAGACGCCGCAGGGATTCGAGATCGTCGACGGACGCTTCTTCCCGACCTCGATGCTGGCGGTGATCTTCACCCCCTCCTTTCCCTACCGGCTGGTGCACACCGTGACCGCATTCGTGGTCACCGCGGCCTTCGTCATCATGGGGGTGGGTGCGCGCTACCTGCGGCAGGGCCGCTTCGTCGCCGAGAGCCAGTTGATGGTGCGCATGTCCATCCTGTTTCTCGCCCTCATGGTGCCGCTCCAGGTGCTGGTGGGCGATCTGCATGGTCTGAACACGCTCGAGTACCAGCCGGTCAAACTCGCGGCGATGGAGGGTCTGTGGGAGACGCGTGCGGGCGTGCCGGCGTCGCTGTTTGCCATTCCGGATGAACAGGCCGAGAAGAACCGCTTCGAGATCGCCATCCCGCTGCTCGGCAGCATCTACCTCACCCATCACGTCGACGGTACGGTCCGGGGTCTGAAGGATTTCCCGCGCGCGGACCGGCCACCGGTCGCGATCGTCTACTTCGCCTTTCGCATCATGGTCGGGGTGGCGCTTGTCATGCTGGCCGTGGTCGCTGCGGGCATCATCCTGCTCTGGCGCCGACGTCTCTATTCGAGCGCCTGGTTCCTGCGCGTGGCGACACTGGTCTCGCCGATCGGATTCGTGGCCGTCCTCGCCGGCTGGACCACCACCGAGGTCGGGCGCCAGCCCTGGGTCATCTACGGACAGCTACGGACCGCACAGGCCCTGACGCCATCGCTCACGCCGGGCGACGTGATGATTTCGCTCGCGCTCTACATGGTCAGTTATCTCATCATCTTCGGGGGCGGGTTCATGCTGCTGCGGCGCCTCGTCACGGTCGGGCCGAACGATGCGCCCGAGGTTGCGAGCCAGGACGAGGTACAGCGTGCCGCCCGGCCCCTTTCGGCGGCGGCCGACCCTCACCCGAGCCAGGACGCGAGCCTGGCTGGCGAGGCACTCTAGGATGCACCTTGACCTCGTGCCGCTGTGGGCGGGGATACTGTCGCTTGCCGTCCTGATGTACGTGCTGCTGGACGGCTTCGATCTGGGCGTGGGCATCCTGTTCCTGCTGCGCCCCGACGAGAACGATCGGGACGTCATGATCGGCTCGGTGGCGCCGATCTGGGACTTCAACGAGACCTGGCTCATCCTGGGTGGCGGCGGCCTGCTCGCTGCCTTTCCGCTCGCCTTCGCGGTGATCGTCCCGGCGGTCTACTTCCCGATCCTGGTGATGCTCCTTGGGCTCCTGTTCCGAGGTGTGGCCTTCGAGTTCCGCGAGGTGATCCACGCCCGCAAGTCGGTCTGGAACAGTGCCTTCGCCTACGGTTCTCTTCTCGCCGCCTTCGCCCAGGGCGTGATCCTTGGCAACTTCATCAAGGGATTTCAGGTGACGGGGCGCAGCTTCTCGGGGACCAGTTGGGACTGGGTCGCGCCGTTTCCGCTGATCGCGGGCCTCGGCCTTGTGATCGGCTACACGCTGCTCGGCGCCACCTGGCTCGTGATGAAGACGGAAGGTGCCTTGCAAGCGTGGGCGCGCGCCAAGGCCCGCTGGGCGCTCGGGGGCGTGCTCGTGTTCATCGTCGTCATCAGCATCTGGACACCCCTGACCGAGGCGCGCATCGCCGCGCGCTGGTTCAGTCTGCCGAATCTGCTGTTCTTCACCCCGGTTCCCCTGCTCACGGGCCTGTTTGCGTGGCTCGTCTGGCGCGGGCTTGCACGCAGCTGGGAGATCGTGCCCTTCGTGGGCTCGATCGGCCTGTTCTTTCTGTCGTATACCGGGCTCATCATCTCGCTGTGGCCCTATGTCGCCCCGCCCTCGATCTCGCTGTGGGACGCGGCGGCGGGTCCGATGAGCCAGGAGTTTCTCATGGTCGGCACGGTCTTTTTGCTGCCAGTCATCCTGCTCTACGTGTTCTGGTCCTACTACGTGTTTCGGGGCAAGGTGCGCGGCGATCTCGTAGGACATCAGTAAGGGGCGCGCGGCGACACCGGCCCCCGGCCCACCGCTCCTTGCGGCGCTCGCGCGCTCGCTTGCCCTGCGACCGCGTTCCTCGCCAGCGCCGGCGCGGCGCTCAAGTTCCTTCTGGCCCGGCCGATAGGACTGGGGCTGGTCATGCCGCTTCGGCGGCCCCAACCTCCCCCTCGTGCACTCGAGCGCAGCGTGCACGGCCACCTGGATGTCCATTGAACGCAACCAACGCCATAAGGCCTGAGCGAACCGACGACGTCATCTCACCGGATGTACCGGCAGCGGGTGACCCCGCACTCAAGGAACACGATCCGCTCACGGGACTGTGCTCGCGTGCAGAGCTGCACCGGCTGCTCGGCACAACGCTTGCCGGCGCGCGACCCGGCGACGCGCTGCCCGCCCTGCTCGCGCTCGACCTCGACCGCTTTCAGTCCATCAACGACAGCACCGGCATCGCCACCGGGGATGGCGTGCTGAGCCGCGTTGCCGGACGCATCCGGGGGGCCGTACCCAAGGATGCGACGGTCGCGCGCATCAGCGGGGACGAGTTTGCGGTGCTGCTGCCCGACGGCAGCCAGGGCAGCGCCGTGGCGGCGAAGCTCCTGGAGCTGATCGCCCGACCGTATGCCGTCAACGGTCATGCGATGTCACTCAGCGTGAGCATCGGCTTGGCCCGGGCGCTCGGACCCGATCAGGATGCCGACGACCTGCTCCAGGCCGCGAACATCGCACTGCACTGCGCCGAGGCCGACGGCAAGGACCGCTGGTGTCTGTTCGAGCCCTGGATGCAACAGCGCGCAAGCAGCCGGCAAGCCCTCGAGATGGACCTGCGGGCCGCGCTGGCAACGAACAAGGTGGAACTGCGCAAGGCCATGGCGGTTGAGCAGTTCGAGGTGCACTACCAGCCACAGGTGGATTCGAGGAGCCAGCGCCTGCTGGGCTTTGAGGCGCTGGCACGCTGGCGGCACCCCGTGCGCGGGATGGTCGGGCCGAACGAGTTCATTCCGCTCGCCGAAGAGATCGGCCTCATCGGCCTGCTCGGCGACTGGGTGCTGCAGACGGCCTGCCGGACGGCGGCGAGCTGGCCTGCGCCGTCAACCGGCGCACCCTACCGGGTGGCGGTCAACGTCTCGCCCTTGCAACTGCGCGAGCGGCGCGCCCTGGTGGCAAGCATCGCCAATGCACTGGCGAGCTCCGGACTCGCGCCCGGGCGTCTGGAGATCGAAATCACCGAGAGCGCGCTGATCGGCGATGCACTCGAGACGCTGCAGGGCATCAAGGCCCTGGGCGTGAGCCTGTCGCTAGACGACTTCGGAACAGGCTATTCGTCGCTCAGCCAGCTCGCCCACTACCCCTTTGACCGGCTGAAGATCGACCGCTCGTTCGTGAGCGAACTGCCGAGCGGTGATGCGGCGCATGCGGTGCGCACGGTGCAGTCACGCTGGATGCTGCAGGCCATCGCATCGCTCGGTGCCGGGCTTGGCATGTCCACCGTCGCTGAAGGCGTGGAGACCGAGGCCCAGGCCGCCATCGTGCGCGAGGCGGGCGTCTCCGTCATCCAGGGCTTTCTCATCGCCCGCCCCACTCCAGAGGCCGCACTGGCCTCGTTGATCGAGCGCCTGGAGATCGCTGCCGACCTCCCTGCAATACCTACCCCTGCACCACTGGAGTCACACCCATGACGGATCGCCTGTTTAGCCTTGCGTACTTCAGTCGCAACATGATTGCCGGTACGGCCGACGATATGCAGATCGCAATCGCGAAGATCCTGTCCTCGGCACGCCGGCACAACGCGCGCCGTAACGTCACGGGCGCCCTGTTGTTCAGCGATGGCTGTTTCGCGCAGGTGCTCGAAGGCGCGCGCGAGGACGTCGAGGCGGTGTTCGAGTCGATCCAATGCGACCCGCGACACAGCAGTGTGACCATCATGCACCTGCACGAGGTCGAGGAGCGCAGCTTTGGCGACTGGTCGATGGCCTTCGGTGGCATCGAGGGCGTCTCCGTCGACCCGGAGATCAACGCCCCTGGCATGGGCCCAGCCGATGGCATCCTGGCCTTGGAGGCGGGTAACAACCTGCTGCTTGCATTGCGCCGCGTGGTGCACCGTGACGACCTCGCGCGCCGCGACGAGGTCGCCCTCGGTTGATCCAAGCGATGCGCGCCCTTGCGGCCACGCCGCAAGGCGGATCTCGTGGTTGATTGCGCAACGCGCGATCGTCATCCCAAGTCGGCTCGGGCTTCCGGTCATGCCGGCCGCGGCCAAGCACGGGATGCGTCCCCGGATGCGCGCCTCGGATCCGCGCCTCGGATCCGCGCCTAGGATGCGGGCACGAGACGGCTCGTGCCCCCCAGGTACGGGCGCAGGACCTCGGGCACGGTCACTGATCCGTCCGCCTCCTGGTAGTTCTCCAGGATCGCAACGAGCGTGCGGCCGATCGCAAGGCCCGAGCCGTTGAGCGTGTGGACCAGTTCGGTACGGCCTGCGGCATTGCGATAGCGCGCCTGCATGCGGCGCGCCTGGAAAGCCTCGCAGTTGGAGATGGAAGAGATCTCGCGGTAGGTCTGCTGACCTGGCAGCCAGACTTCGAGGTCATAGGTCTTGGCCGACCCGAAGCCGATGTCCCCGGCGCACAACAGCATCACCCGGTAGGCGAGGTCGAGCTTTTGCAAAATGCCCTCGGCGTGTCCGACCATGCTCTCGAGCGCGGCATAAGAGGACTCGGGCGCGACGATCTGCACCATCTCGACCTTGTCAAACTGGTGCTGGCGAATCATGCCGCGCGTATCCTTGCCGTGGCTGCCGGCCTCGGAACGAAAGCAGGGCGTGTGCGCGGTCAGCTTCTGCGGCAGCTGTTCCGACTCGAGGATCAGGCCGCGCACCGTATTCGTCAGCGGCACTTCCGAGGTGGGGATCAGATAGAGCCGCTCCTTCGTCGCATCACCCCCCTTCTCCACCCAGAACAGCTCGCCTTCGAACTTGGGCAGCTGCCCGGTGCCATGCACCGTGTCGGCGTTGACGATGTAGGGCACGTAGCACTCGGTGTAGCCGTTCTCCTCGGTCTGCACGTCCAGCATGAACTGGGCAAGCGCCCGGTGCAGACGCGCGATGGCGCCGCGCATGACTACAAAGCGCGCGCCCGCGAGCTTGGCTGCGGTCTCGAAATCGAGCCCGAGCGGCACGCCAATGGCGACGTGATCGCGGACCTCGAAGTCGAACTGCGGTACACGGCCGGCACGCCGCACCTCAACGTTCTGCGCCTCACTCGTGCCCTCGGGCACGCTCTCGTGGGGCAGGTTCGGCACACCTTCCAAGATCGCCGCCAATTCGGCCTGGACCGCGGCCAGCCGGGCCTCGAGTCCCTTCAGCGCCTCGGGAATGGCCGCCCCTTCGGCCATCACGGCCGTGGTGTCGGCCTTCTGGCTCTTCAGTACGCCGATCTCTTTGGAGAGCGCATTGCGGCGTGCCTGCAGCTCCTCGGTCTGGGTCTGGACCCGTTTGCGCTCGGCCTCGAGTCTTTCGAACTCGGCGATCGGAAACACGAAATTCCTGCGGGCCAAGCGTGCGGCCACTGCCGGCAGGTCCTTGCGCAAGGCTTGTATATCGAGCATGGATGCTCCGCTATCGGGATTCAGTACAGGAAACCGGGTCCTCTGACGAGGACGCGGTCAGCGGATCAGGCCTTCGCGATCGAAGGCTGGGGTCGTCGCGAGTCGCTCACGAGCCCACCACGAGCCCGCACGCGTGCCTCAGGGCGGCCCCGCGACGAGATCGCAGCGACGCCTGGCGGCGGTTCTTGGGGTTCTTGGCGAGGGGACGGCGCATGGTGTGGGATCCGGTGAGTATGTATTCTGCCTCCAGCCACGGCACCGTGGCAAGCGAGGCGCTGCGGCCGCGCTCAGGGAGCCTTCGCGTCGTCGTCGAGCTGCCGCAGGTGCGCGAGCTTCTCGGCGATCCTCGCCTCGAGTCCGCGCGGGCTCGGCTGGTACCAGCCCGGTTCAGCGAGGCCCTCGGGAAGGTAGCTTACGCCGGCCGCGTAGGCCTCGGGCTCATCGTGGGCATAGCGATACGCCTTGCCGTGACCGAGGTCCTGCATGAGCTGGGTTGGCGCATTGCGCAGGTGGGGCGGCACCTCGCGCGAGGTATCGCCGCTGATGAAGGCACGGGCCCGGTTGTAGGCCACATACCCGGCATTGCTCTTGGGTGCACAGGCGAGGTAGAGGACCGCCTGGCCGAGCGCAAGCTCGCCCTCGGGGCTGCCAAGCCGCTCATAGGTGAGGGCCGCCTCATTGGCAATCTGCAGCCCGCGCGGGTCGGCCAAGCCAATGTCCTCCCAGGCCATGCGCACGATGCGGCGTGCAAGGTAGCGGGGATCGGCCCCGCCGTCGAGCATGCGACACAGCCAGTAGAGCGCGGCGTCGGGATGCGAGCCCCGCACGGACTTGTGCAGGGCCGAGATCTGGTCGTAGAAGTGATCCCCACCCTTGTCGAAGCGCCGCACGCCGGCGGCGAGAGCCTGGCCAAGGAGCGCAAGATCGATGCGGGACACTCCGGCCGCGCGCGCGGCCCGTGCGGCCAGCTCGAGGTTGTTCAGGAGCTTGCGGGCGTCGCCGTCGGCACTGGCGCTCAGGGCTTCTGACGCCTGCAGATCGAGCACGAGCCCGGCCAGTTCCGGCGCGCGGGGATCCTCGAGCGCGCGCTCAAGCAGCGCCTGGAGCTCCTCGGCAGTGAGGCTCTTTAGCACATAGACCGCGGCGCGCGAGAGCAACGCGCGGTTCACCTCGAACGAGGGATTCTCGGTGGTGGCACCGACAAAGACGAACAGGCCCGATTCGACGTGCGGCAGGAAGGCGTCCTGCTGGCTCTTGTTGAAGCGATGGACTTCGTCGACGAACAGAAGGGTCTGGCGAGACGAGTGGGCACGCGTCAACTCGGCACGCGCGACCGCCTCGCGGATCTCCTTGACGCCCGAAAGGACGGCCGACAGCGCGATGAAGTCGGCTGCGAACGCATCGGCCATGAGGCGCGCGAGCGTGGTCTTGCCGACCCCGGGCGGGCCCCACAGGATCATCGAGTGCAAGCGGTGCGAGTCGAACGCCACACGCAGGGGCATGCCAGGACCCAGCAGGTGGGCCTGGCCGATGACCTCGTCGATGTGGCGCGGGCGCAGCTGCTCGGCCAGCGGGGTCTCCTGTGCCGGATCCTCGAACAGGCCAGGAGTCGGGGGGCTGGGGCGCAAGTTCACGCAGCGCGGGCCGGGGCTCTGGGTCAGTTCTGCAGCACGTCCGCGCCCGGCGGGGGGACGAAGCGGAAGGTGTCGGCAGTCACGGCGATGTTGCGCTCGACGTTGCTAAAGACGAGTTGTGTCGTCTGGCCGAGCGCATCGTGCAGCTCCATGGCGGCCAGTTCGCCGGAGCGAAAACCGATGTCGATGCGCTCGAAGGTCGTGTCGTGGGTTTTCGGGGTGGCCTCGAGCCAGTCCAGGCCGTCGCGAGAGCCCGCATCCTTCAACAGGAAGCTCTTCTCGAGCGCATTGTCGCCAAACAGGATCGCAGCGGGTGTCGATCCGAGTGCATCGTTGAGCTTGCGCACGGTGACCTGGTTCAGATCGCGATCGAAGATGGTCAGCTTCTCGCCATCGGCCACGATCACCTGCTCATAGGGCTTGTGGTAGCTCCAGCGAAACCGGCCCGGGCGCGCGAAGATGAACTGGCCGCTGCTCTCGATGACCTTGTGGCCGTTCGAGGCGCGCTGGGTGAAGTCGCCCTGCGCCGTCTGGAACTGGGAGACAAACGCGTGCAGCGCCTCGAGGCCACCCGCGTGGGCGCAGGCCGGCATGCCGAGGAGGCCCAGAACGAGAACGCCAAGAAGACCTAGCAAATGTGCACGGAGCGCAGCGAAGGGATTCATTGGTTTGCCCGGGGCAGGATTCGGAAATACTTGGAGATGCGCTGGCGCGGATTCGTTCGGTCTCGATACGCTTTGTCACTCATCGCGCTTGGGTGTCAGGATCTCGCGGTTGCCGTTGCTTTGCATGGCCGACACCATGCCTGCCTGCTCCATCTGCTCAAGCAGTCGCGCGGCGCGGTTGTAGCCGATGCGCAATTGGCGCTGCACGAACGAGATCGAGGCGCGCCGGCTCTTGACGACGACCTCGACGGCCTGGTCATAAAGGGGATCGGATTCGCCGCCGGGCGCCTCGCCCGCCGGTGCGCCTTCCTCAAGATCGCCGAGCAGTCCACCCTCGAGAATCCCTTCGATATAGTTGGGCTCGCCCTGCTTCTTCAGGTATTCGACGACCGCATGAACTTCATCGTCGGCCACGAACGCGCCGTGGACGCGCTGCGGCAGGCCGCTTCCCGGAGGCAGGAACAGCATGTCACCCATCCCGAGAAGCGCCTCGGCGCCCTGCTGGTCGAGGATGGTTCGGCTGTCGATCTTCGAGGACACCTGGAACGCGATGCGGGTCGGGATGTTCGCCTTGATGAGGCCGGTGATGACATCGACGCTCGGACGCTGGGTGGCGAGGATGAGGTGGATGCCCGCCGCACGCGCCTTTTGCGCGATGCGCGCGATCAGCTCCTCGACCTTCTTGCCGACCACCATCATGAGATCGGCCAGTTCGTCGATCACGATCACGATCATCGGCAGCTTGTCGAGCGGCTCGGGCGCCTCGGGTGTGAGGCTAAAGGGATTGGCGACCTTCTCCTCGCGCGCCAGCGCCTCGGCAATGCGGTTGTTGTAGCCGTTCAGATTGCGCACGCCCAGCTTCGACATGAGCTTGTAGCGCCGCTCCATCTCGGCCACGGCCCAGTTCAGCGCGCATCCCGCTTCACGCATGTCCGTCACAACGGGCGCAAGCAGGTGCGGGATGCCCTCGTACATGCTCATCTCGAGCATCTTGGGATCGATGAGGATGAGGCGCACGTCATTCGGATCGGCCTTGTAGAGCAGGGACAGGATCATCGCATTGATGCCCACCGATTTCCCGGAGCCCGTGGTGCCGGCGACGAGGAGGTGCGGCATGCGCGCGAGATCGGCTACGACCGGATGCCCGGCGATGTCCTTGCCGAGCGCGAGGGTGAGCGCCGAGGCGCTGTCCGCGTAGACCTTGGAGCCCAGGATCTCGGAGAGGCGCACGGCCTGTCGCTTCGGGTTGGGCAACTCCAGGCCCATGGTGGTCTTGCCCGGGATGGTCTCGACGACCCGGATGCTGACCAGGGACAGGGCGCGCGCGAGATCCTTGGCGAGGTTGACAATCTGGCTGCCTTTGACCCCGGTGGCGGGCTCAATCTCGTAGCGCGTGATCACCGGTCCGGGATAGGCTGCGACCACCTGCACGACCACCCCAAAATCATTGAGTTTCTTCTCGATGAGACGGGACGTGAATTCGAGCGTGTCGGGACTGACGGTCTCCTGGCGCGCCGGCGCCGGGGCCAGGAGCGACAGGGGTGGCAGGTCGGATTCAGGGATATCGGCAAACAGCGGCACCTGGCGCTCTTTGACCGAACGCTCGGACTGCGGCACGCTCACCACCTGCGGCTCGATGCGGATCGGCGGCGCCTCCTCGAACCTCGCGCGCTCCTGCACGATGGCCTCCTCGCGCCGGTTCGCCGCCGCGTGGCCGGCACGGCGATCCTCCTTGGCCTCCTTGCTCTGGCGGATGGTCTCGATGAGATTCTCGATCAGCGCGCCAAGCCTCTCGGCGAGCGCAAGCCACGACATGCCGAAAAACAGCGAGATGCCGATCGCAAACAGGACCAGAAAGGCGAGCGTCGCGCCGGTGTACCCGAGGGCGTGCGTCAGAGGCGGGGCGATGAGACTGCCAAGCACCCCTCCCGGGCCCATCGGCAGCGCCCGTCCGAGCGTGTAGAAGCGCAAAAACTCGATGCCCATGCTGGCCGTCAGGAGCGCTGCAAACCCCAGCAGCCCGACCCAGGAGGGCTCGCTCGGCACGCGCCCTGCCCGCGAGGTCCGCTCCTGCTGCAGCCTGTGGTAGCCCACGACGACGCGCCGCACCAGAAAGACAACCCACCAGTAGGCCGACACGCCGAACACGTAGAGCAGGATATCGGCGCACAGCGCACCAAAATGGCCACCGCGGTTGCCCAAAGCGCTCGCGGCCGCGTCCTGTGACCAGCCGGGGTCAGTCTTGTGGTAGGTCGCAAGCACCAGCAGCAGATAGCACGCCAGCGCCGTCATGCCGAGCCAGCGCGCCTCGCGCAACAGCCGCTCCGAGCGCCCCGGCGCGGGTTCCGCGGGTGCCATCGAACTTGCAGTTTTCGCCATGCGACCGATTATATCGGGCCGCGCGGCCAAGCGAGGCCCAAATCCGGCTAGAGATGGGCGTAACGGCTCTCGTGCAGGATGAAGGAGCCGTCAGTCTGCGGCACCAGGAACCCGTCCGTCTCGAGGCCCTTCATGACGCGGCTCACCATCTCGCGCGACGCGCCGATCATCTTGGCGACATCCTGCCTCGGCAGCTTGTCGCGCAGCACGCGTACGCCATCCTTGATCTCGGAGAACTCGAGCAGCACGCGGGCAACGCGCCCGTAGACATCGAGGAGGGCCAGCGACTCGATCTTGCGGTCGGCCTCGCGCAGCCGCTTCACCAGCGCGCGCATGATCAGCATCGACATCTCCGCATTGGCCGCAAGGCACAGACGGAAGTCCTCCTTGTTGATCGTCAGAAACTCGCACGCCTCGAGCGTGACGATCGTGGCCGAGCGCGGCTGGTCGTCGATCAGCCCCATCTCGCCGAAGAATTCACCGGGCCCAAGCACTGCCAGGATCACCTCCTTGCCCTCACTGTCGGACATCTGCACCTTGGTGCGCCCGGACAGGATCAGGTACAGGGAATGGGTCGTATCGCCCGCCACGAGCACAGTCCGTCCCTTGGCCACCGAGCGGCGCACCACGACCCGGGCAAGCTGCTCGATGTGGGCGTCGTCGAGCACCGAGAACAGCTGGACATTTTGCAGCAGCGTCCGGTTGTCCCCGGCGATCTGTTGTTTCACGTTTCCTCCTGCAGTGCTCGGATGGCCGTTATGCGCGACGCCAGCCGGCGCGGCATCGATGGTCACAGCGCGCCCTTGCACGCTCAGCAGCGTCTGGCCCACCAGCTTATAATTCTAACGTCATCGGAGCAATCCCGGGGCAATCCTGCTCGCCCCCTGCCCGCCTGACCGCGCACCCTGCAACGTGTCCTCCCTCAACTGGCCGACGTCATCCATGACCACTACGAAACACTGCCGTGTCCTGATCCTCGGGTCGGGTCCTGCGGGCTACTCCGCCGCCGTCTACGCCGCGCGTGCCAACCTGAAACCGGTGCTCGTGACCGGCCTTGCCCAGGGCGGCCAGCTCATGACCACCACCGAGGTCGACAACTGGCCTGCGGACGTCGCGGGCGTGCAGGGCCCCGAACTCATGGCCCGCTTTCTCGCCCATGCCGAGCGCTTCGATACCGAGATCGTCTTCGACCACATCCACACCGCGCGCCTTGACGCCGTCCCGCTGCGCCTCATCGGCGACACGCAGGAGTACACGTGCGATGCCCTCATCATCGCCACCGGCGCCTCCGCGATGTACCTGGGCCTGCCGTCCGAGGAGGCCTTCATGGGGCGTGGCGTCTCGGGCTGCGCGACCTGCGACGGCTTTTTCTACAAGGGCCAGGACGTCACCGTCGTGGGCGGCGGCAACACCGCCGTGGAGGAGGCCCTCTACCTGACCAATATCGCGCGCAAGGTGACGCTCGTGCATCGCCGCGACCGCCTGCGCGCCGAACCGATCCTGGTCGACCGGCTCATGGAGCGCGCCCGCGCGGGCGTGGTGGACATCCGCTGGAACCATGTCCTCGACGAGATCCTGGGCGACACGAGCGGCGTCACCGGCATCCGCATCAAGTCTGCCCAGACCGGGACCACCCACGAGCTGCCCATGGCGGGGGTGTTCATCGCCATCGGCCATCGACCCAACACCGAGATCTTCGCAGGCCAGCTGACCATGCGCGATGGTTATATCCAGACGCGCTCGGGTCTCGAGGGCATGGCCACGGCGACCAATGTGCCGGGGGTGTTCGCCGCCGGGGACGTGCAGGATCATGTCTACCGCCAGGCGATCACGAGTGCCGGCACCGGCTGCATGGCGGCGCTTGACGCACAGCGCTATCTGGAAAATCTCGGCACGTCATAGGACATAGGAGGCGGACGTGGGGGCCCGAGGACAAGGCTTCAAGGGTCTGGCGGCACTGCGTGACGACCTCAAACGTCGCGCCGAGGCGAGCGAACGTGCGGCCGAGGAGGCGGCACGGCAGCGCCGCGCAAGTGACGCCCAGGCCCAGGAATTCCGCGAGGCGATGCAGGATGTCTTGCCTCTGAAACCATCGAATCGGCGGGCGCCGGCCGTGGTGCAGCCAGCGCCCCTCGCGCTACAGCGCGCCATCGACGAGAAAGCCGCGCTGTCGGAATCGCTCTCCGACGAATTCGACGCCGAATCACTGCTCGAGACCGATGACAAGCTGTCCTGGCGCCGCTCGGGCATCGGCGGGGACGTGGTACGCAAGCTGCGCCGCGGTCACTGGGTCATCGCGGCCGAACTGGATCTGCACGGATTGCGCCGGGAGGAGGCCCGCGAGAGCGTCGCACAATTCATCCGCGACTCCTTGAAGCGGGGCCACCGCTGCGTGCGCATCATCCATGGCAAGGGCCTCGGGTCGGTGGCGCGCCAGCCTGTCCTGAAGGCCAAGGTGTTCGGCTGGCTCATACAGAAGGACGAGGTCCTGGCGCTCTGCCAGGCACGGGCCCACGATGGCGGCAGTGGCGCCTTGATCGTGCTGCTGCGGCCCTCGGCTCTGCCGGGTTGAGCGGCTGAACCTCTCAGGCGACCGCTTCGGCGGGCTGCTTGAGCAGGATCGCGAGGAGGCGCGCGATCTCCTCGCGCATCTTGCGGCGGTCGACCGTCATGTCGATGGCCCCCTTGGAGAGCAGGAACTCGGCCCGCTGAAAGCCCTCGGGGAGCTTCTCGCGCACCGTCTGCTCGATGACCCGAGGTCCGGCGAAACCGACCAGCGCCCGGGGCTCGGCCATGACGACATCGCCCAAGAAGGCAAAGCTCGCCGACACGCCCCCCATGGTCGGATCGGTGAGGACCGAGATGTACGGCAGGCGCGCCGCGGACAAGCGATTGAGCATGCTCGTGGTCTTGCCCATCTGCAACAGCGACAAGAGCCCTTCCTGCATGCGCGCCCCGCCCGTGGCGGTCACGCACACGAACGGCACCTTCTGCTCAAGTGCGGTACGCACCCCGCGCACGAAGCGCTCGCCGACCACCGAGCCCATCGAGCCCCCCATGAAGGCGAACTCGAAACAGGCGACCACCACCGGGACGGTCATGATCGCCCCACCCATGACCACCAGGGCGTCGGTCTCACCCGTGGCCTCCATCGCGTCCTTCAGGCGCTCCGAGTACTTCTTGCTGTCCTTGAATTTCAGCGTGTCGAGCGGCAGGATCTCCTGGCCGATCTCGTAGCGGCCTTCCGCATCAAGGAGCGCATCGAGACGCTCGCGTGCGCCGATGCGCATGTGGTAGTCGCACTTCGGGCACACATTCAGGTTGTTCTCGAGGTCGGTCTTGTAGAGCACCGCCTCGCAGCTCGGGCATTTGACCCACAGGCCCTCCGGCACGCTCTTGCGGTGCGCGGCATCGGTGCGCTGAATGCGCGGGGGCAGCAGTTTTTCGATCCAGCTCATGGTTTCTCCGTGATGAGCGCGGGTTGGTCATCCAGGGCTTCGCGAAATCCCCGCACGAGGGTCTCGATAGCCAAGGCCGCCCCACCCGCAGGGGCCGCCTCCAACGCTTCGATGATTCTACTGCCGATCACGACCGCATCGGCAACCCCGGCGACGGCCCGCGCGCTGGCCGCATCGCGGATCCCAAATCCCACGCCGATCGGCAGGCGGATCTGGCGCCGGATCTCCGGCAGGCGCCGGGCGACCTCCGCGATGTCGAGGTGCCCCGCACCGGTGGTGCCCTTCAGGCTCACGTAGTAGACATAGCCGGCCGCGTGCGTGGCGATGAGGCCGATGCGCTCGGGCGTCGTGGTCGGGGCGATGAGGAAGATCGGATCGATGCCGCGCTCGCGCAGGGCACGCGCGAAGGCGAGGCTCTCCTCGGGCGGGTAGTCGACCACCAGGATGCCATCGACCCCCACCTCCTGGGCGGCATCGGCGAGCCGCAGGGCGCCGAAACGCTCGATGGGATTGGCATAACCCATGAGCACGATGGGCGTCGTGTCATCCTCGCGCCGGAACTCGCGCACCATCTCCAGCACCTGAGGCAGGCCTACGCCATGGGCGAGTGCCGCCTCGCTGGCGCGCTGGATGACCGGGCCATCTGCCATCGGATCCGAGAAGGGAACACCGAGCTCGATCACATCGGCGCCCGCGCGCGCCAGGGCGTGCAGGAGACCGACCGTGTCGCGGGGATGCGGATGCCCGGCGGCGATATAGGGGATGAGCGCCACCCGCTGCTGGGCTTTCAGGGCCGCAAGGCGTTCTGCGAGGCGTGCCATCAGGACACTCCCCGCTCGCTGCGGGTCAGCGCCTGGCTCGCCCGCCGGCAGCTGTCGCGACAGAAGAACTCCAGCCCGGAGGCCTCGGCGACGATGTGCAGGTCCTTGTCGCCGCGGCCCGAGAGGTTGACGAGGATGATCTCGGAGGCGGGCCGGGTCTGGGCGAGCTTTAGCGCATGGGCCAGGGCATGGCTCGATTCCAGGGCCGGAATGATGCCCTCGATCTCGCAGCAGTCATGGAACGCCCGGAGCGCCTCGGCATCGGTCGCGCCGACATATTCCGCGCGGCCGCTGTCCTTCAGGAAGGCATGCTCGGGCCCGACTCCCGGGTAGTCAAGACCGGCACTTAAGGAATGGGTCGCCGTGATCTGCCCGTTTGCATCCTGGAGCAGATAGGTGCGGTTGCCGTGCAGCACCCCGGGCGTGCCGCGCTGCAGGCTGGCGGCATGCTGGCCGCTGTCCAGTCCCAGCCCGGCGGCCTCGACCCCCACCAGGCGCACTTCGGGCAGCGGGATGTAGTCGTAGAAGATGCCCATCGCGTTGCTGCCGCCGCCGACACAGGCCACGACATAGTCGGGCTGCCGCCCGGCGATCTCGGGCATCTGCACGAGGCATTCCTTGCCGACCACCGAGTTGAAATCGCGCACCATCATCGGATACGGATGCGGCCCGGCGACCGTGCCGATGATGTAGAACGTGTCCTCGACATGGGTGACCCAGTCGCGCATGGCCTCGTTCAGTGCATCCTTGAGCGTCTTCGAGCCGCTTTCAACCGGCACGACCTCGGCCCCCAGCAGTTTCATCCGATAGACATTGGCCGCCTGGCGGCCCATGTCTTCACTGCCCATGTAGACCACGCACTGCATGCCAAAGCGGGCCGCGACGGTGGCACTCGCCACGCCGTGCTGACCCGCCCCGGTCTCGGCGATCACGCGCGGCTTGCCCATGCGCTTGGCAAGGAGTGCCTGGCCGACCGTGTTGTTGATCTTGTGGGCGCCGGTGTGATTGAGATCCTCGCGCTTCAGATAGATCTGCGCCCCACCCTGCCGGGCGCTCAGGCGCTTGGCGTGATAGATGGGACTGGGGCGCCCGACGAAGTGCTTGAGTTCACTGCGGAATTCAGCGATGAATTCCGGATCGACCGAGTATTTTGCGTAGGCGGCTCGCAATTCGTCGAGCGCGTGCATGAGCGTCTCGGCGACGAACGTGCCCCCGTAGGCACCGAAGTGGCCGGTGGCATCGGGAAGGGCATAGCCCGTGGGGGTGGTGCTCGGACCTTGTGCGGGCGCTGATGGCAGTGAGCCAGGGGCCGCCGGGGCGGCATAGAGGGGAAGAGTCATGGTGGTGTTCTAGAGAAGACTATCGGCATGCCGTACCGCCTGCACAAACAGGCGCATACGCTCGGGATCCTTGATGCCCTTGGAGGCCTCGATGCCGCTGGAGACATCGACGGCATAAGGGCGCAGGCGGACGATCGCGTCAGCGACGTTTCGCGCGTTCAATCCACCACTCAAAACGACCCGAGGCGCGATCTCTTTTGGAATCAGTGACCAATCGAAGCTCTCCCCACCACCGCCAAATCCATCGACATATGCATCCAGCAGGATCGCCTGTGCGTCGCGGTAGCGCGTGGCGAATTGTAACAAATCGAGGCCCGGCTGTACGCGCGCGGCGCGCAGCCAGGGTATCCGGTAGCCGCTGCACTCGGCCTCGCTCTCGTCTCCGTGAAACTGCAGGGCGCCCAAGGGCACCTCGGAGAGCACCCCGGCGATGGTCGCGCGCGGCGCGTTGACGAACAGACCGACAGTCGTCACGAACGGGGGTACCCCGGCCACGAGCCGCGCGAGATGCGCCGGCTCCACGTAGCGTGGACTGGCCGGATAGAGCACGAAGCCCAGGGCGTCGACGCCGAGCGCAACGGCGGCGGCGACATCCTCTGGACGCGTCAGGCCACAGAATTTGATCCGGGTGCGATGTGCAATGCCGCTCATGGCCTGGCCCCCAAGCCCGGGAAAACGGTGTCCAGCGCTGCCGCCCCGGGTATCGCAAAAGTCTCAGGATACTCGACCCCGGCGAGGTACAGGCCGTCGGCCATGAACGTCGGGGCCGCCTTGGAGCGATCGCGGCTCGCGAGCACCTCGGAGAGCCACTCGGGCGGGCGCTGGCCGCGGCCCACGACCAGGAGACACCCCATGAGGTTGCGCACCATGTGGTGCAAGAACGCATCGGCGCGCAAGCTCACGACAACGAACGGCCCTTGTTGCTCGAGTCGCACGCCATGGAGAACCTTGATGGGCGAGCGGGCCTGACACTGGGCGCTGCGCAGCGCGCTGAAATCGTGCTCGCCTTCGGCATGCCGGGCGGCCGCCTGCATGCGCGCCAGGTCGAGGTCGTGATGAACCCAGCCGGTGCGGCCGACAAGATGGGCCGAGCGTACCGGCGAGAGATAGAGGACGTACTGGTACACCCGGGCACGCGCGCTGAAGCGGGCGTGAAAGTCGCTCGCCACCGGCAGGGCCCAGTCGATGGCGACCGAGTCTGGCAGGAGGCTGTTCAGGCCGCGTACCCAGGCATGGGCGGGCCGCGAGGCCGGCGTCTCGAAGTGCACGACCTGTCCCAGCGCGTGCACGCCGGTATCGGTACGGCCGGCAGCGGTGATGCGAACCGGTGCCCCGGTGAAGCTCAAGAGCGCCGCTTCGAGCACGTCCTGGACGGTGCGTCCATGTCGCTGCGACTGCCATCCCTGCCAGTCACGGCCGTCGTACTGGACACCAAGAGCAAAACGCGGGTTCATGGGATACCCCATCGGACAAAAGGGGGCGGGAGGCGGGGAAGGTGGGGATGGTGGGGATGGTGGGGAGGTCGGGGCCCGGGAAAATGGTCCACGGCACCTCAGGCGTGACCAGCGGCAGGTTCGGGCCCTGATTGGGACTCTGATTGGGGCCCTCCCGGTGGCCCCTGTCTGCAATCCAACCTGGACCAGGCCGCGGGTCGCTCCCGCAGTGCATGCCCAGGAGTACCCCTCAAGCATCGGGGCAGGGCGTGCCCGACCACCATCTGCCCCGCTAGCTGGCCGTCGAGGCTGCCCAAGATGCCCCGGTGCGATGTGCCCCGCACGGCCCGCTCTCCGATGCTCTGCCCGCAGCACTCACCGACAGCACCGGACAGCCGCTAGGCAAGTGCAGACATCAGTTCCTTGGCCTTGTCGATCTGCGCCGCGTCGCCCTCCTTCATGACCTCCTCGAGCAGTTCGCGGGCGCCATCCTTGTCGCCGATCTCGCGGTACGCGACGGCGAGGTCGAGCTTGGTGGCCATGTCCTGCCACTTGCCCCCTCCTGCACTCGGCGCTTCGGCTCCCATCTGCATGACGCCTCCTTGATCGAGGTCCAGGGTGATGCCACCGAATGAGCCGTCGAAAGGCTGGGTCTTCTGGTAGTCGGTTCCCGTTCCCGGAGGTGCACCCGAGGCGGGCGGGCCCGCCGGGGGCAGGTCGAGACTGAAGTCGACATCGCCTGCGGGGGGCTCGTCATGCAGGGCGGCCGCCGAGGGTTGCGCAAACGCGCTGGACGCGATCGGCATGGTCGCCTCGAAATTCTGTGCAGGCGCCATGGGGGACGACTCGATCAGAGGGGGCGGGTTGATGGCCACCGTCTTCTCCAGGCCGTCGGCGAGGATCGCCTGCGGCGCCTCGGGAGCTGCACCCGACAGATCGAGATCAAAGTCGAGATTGTTCGCCGCCGCAGCCTTGCTGGCGGTCGCGACGCTCTCGGCCTGCGACTGGGTCAAGGAGGGCTCGGCCGGTTTGTCGCCGAAGCCCAGATCGAAGTCGAGATCCAGATTCGGCGCGGGCGCCGGCTGCGGCGGCGTCTGATTCGCACTGATCGGCTCGGTCTTGGTCAGGTCCAGATCAAGGATCGGCTCCATCGGCAGCGTGTTCGGAAACGCCGAGGTCGCCGACTGCTCGGATCGCCCGGCGCCGGCTGCCACCGCAGCGATGCCGGCGCCGGCGGCAGCGGCTGCGCCGGCCAAGGCACCTGGCCCCAGCTGCTGGGTCTTCTCGTAGGCTGCCGGGGCGGCCGTCACGGGAGCCGGAGCGCCGGCGGCATGGGCATCGCGATAGAGCGGATTGCCGGGATCGAAACTTGCACCCAGAGCTGCCGCACGGTGCCAGTCGTCGCCTACGCCGCCGGTCTGGGCATAGAGCTCGCTCGCAATCGTCTCGAACGCCTTGGCATCCTGGCGCTTGGCGTAGATCTCGAGGAGCTTGAGCCGCACGGCATGCCGTTCCGGCTGGGCGCGCAAGGCCTCCTTCAGGATCTCCTCGGCCTGCGCATCACGTCCGTAGGCGATGTAGACGTCCGCCTCGGCGACCGGATCGACCTCATTGGAGTCCATCTGGCCCGACATCGGCACGAAGTTGGAATTGAAGGCGCTGTTGGCGGTATCGACCGACTGGCCCCCGGTGGTGCCGAACACCGAGTTGGCGCGCAGACCACTGGCCCCCGTCAGGATGCTGTCTTCGAATTTCGAGAACTTCTTCTTGCGGCGCGTGTGGTAGACGCCGTAGCCGATCAGGGCCGCGATCAGGACCACTGCGCCCGCAATCGCATAGATGTTATCGAGCAGGTCGTCGATGATCCCGCCCGAGGGTGCCGGTGGCGGATTGGCGTGCACCACTGCCGGCTTGGCAGGCGCGCTCGGAGGAGGCGCCGGTGCCGGCGCCGGCGCGCTGGCCTGGGTATCAGGCTTGGCTTCGACCTTCGGCGGCACGGCACCACTGTCCGGGGTGCTCGCCGCCGTCGATGCCGGGTTCGGCACCACGACCGGGCCGGTCACGGGCGGGGTCGCGGGGGTCGCGGGTTTCGCGGCCTCGGGGACCTGCGCGATCGGAGCTGGGGCTGGAGTCGGTGCGGGAGCCGGGGACGTGACCGGTGCCGGCACGGGCACCGGAATCGGCGCGACCGCCGAAGGCATCGGCGCCGGGGCCGGCGTGGGTGCGGGACTCGCAACCTTTGCCTGGGCGGCCTTCGCCTGGGCCTGGTCGAGCTGCTTTTGCAGCTGGGCCAGGTTCTGGTTCTTCAGATCCAGCAGCTTTTGCAGGTCGCCGACGTTCTTCTCAAGCAGCTTGACGCGCTCGTCTGCTTCCTTCAGCGCGCGTTCCTTCGCGGCCAGGTCTTCGGCCGAGGGCCCGGTGCTCTTGGCGGCTCCGGCAGGCCCGGCGTTCTTCTGGCCGGGTTTGGACAGCTTCAGCTGGTCGCTGGTGTCGGCCGCCTTGGCCTGCTTCTCCTCGACCTTCGCGGTCAGCTTGCCCGAGGCCGCCTGCGCGGTCGGCTTCTCTTCAGCCGGCTGACCCTGGGCGGTCGCGCCGATCCGGGCGCGGTAGGCGGCGAAGTCCGCCGCCTGCGCACTAAGCTGGCGCTGCGCCTCGGCGGACTCGACGCTCTTGGCCGTGGCGGCGTCAGGCAACTGGAGCACCGCACCTGTGTGCAGGCGATTCACATTGCTGCCGTCGAAGGCGCTTGGATTGCTGCGCAAGAGCGCCACCAGCATCTGCTCGAGCGTCACGCCGTCGGGCCGGTTCTCGCGCGCGATGCGGGCAGCCGTGTCGCCCCGCTTGACCTCATAGCTGCCTCCTGCACCAGAGGCTCCCGGGCCGGCCGCGGAGCTCGCCGCGCCCGTCGAACGGGGCGCGGGCAGGCTCGCCGTAGGCGCAGGTCCCGTGCTGGCCGCGCCCCGGCGTGGCGTGGCCGGCAGGGGCGCGCTGGTCAGAGGCACGAGCGGAGCAACCGGGGCGGTCTGCGACGCCTTCAGTTCAGGCGGATCGAGCAGGACGGTGTATTCGCGGACCAGTCGTCCCGAGGCCCAGTCGAGCTGGATCAGGAGATCGAGAAAAGGATCGTTGACGGGACCGATTGAAGTGATGGAGAGGAACTGTGTTCCGTTGGGGCGCTGGGCAACCGCAAAACGCAGGCTCGACAGCGCCGGTGAATACTCGATGTTCGACTTGCTGTACGCGTCGGCTGCGGCAAGATGCGCGACCAGGGTCGCGGTCTCGTCCTTGCCGACCGAGGTCAATTCGATCTCGGCGCGCAGGGGTTGCCCAAGTCCGGAGAGCACGGTCAGCTTGCCAAGGCCGGCCGCCTGCGCATCACCCAGGCCCAGCGCGGCCATAAGGACCAAGCCGCAGGCCGCCGTCGCGATGCGACGCGGTCCGGTCAGAAACGGGGCCGTTGGCTTCGCTGCGTGACCCGCTTCTTTCAGAGAGGCGGGATTTTGACGATTATCAGGCGCAGGCACTCTCCACCCCTTGTTCAGATTTTCCGAGTTCTAACATAACATCATGGACTTAGGCTTGCAAGCTTACGCATCTTCGCAAGAATCCGTCTATGAGTTGCGCACAACAGTCGAAAAAATGTTGCTGGGGGGCAACGAACGCCTCGGAAATCGCCAGGAGGCCCCTGCCTATCCCTCGATCAGAATTCGCATCATGCGCCGCAGGGGTTCTGCCGCGCCCCACAACAGCTGATCTCCTACAGTGAAGGCGCCGAGGTACTCGGGACCCATGGCGAGCTTGCGCACGCGGCCTACCGGGATGTCCATGGTACCGGTGACAGCCGCTGGTGTCAGCCAGCGCATCGAATCTTCGCGCGTGTTCGGCACAAGGCGCGTCCACGGCGTCGAGCCGGCGATGATCTCCTCGAGTTCGCTTTCGGGCACGGCACTCTTGAGCTTGATGGTGAGCGCCTGGGAGTGGCAGCGCATCGCGCCGACACGCACGCAGGTCGAGTCGATCGGAATGGCGGCCGCCCCAAATCCCGCGCCGCGCGCCAGGATCTTGTTGGTCTCGACGCCGCCCTTCCACTCCTCCTTGCTCATACCGTTGCCCAGGTCATCGGCAATCCACGGGATGAGGTTGCCGGCAAGGGGGACGCCGAACTGGCGCGTCGCCGCAGTGGGCAGGCCCTGCTGGGCATCGAGGACGGCGCGATCGATCTCCAGGATCGCCGAGTGCGGATCGGCCAGCAACCCGGCCACGCTTTCATGCAGCGTGCCGAACTGGGTGAGCAGTTCGCGCATGTGCTGCGCGCCGCCGCCCGAGGCCGCCTGGTAGGTGGTGCAGGTCATCCACTCGATGAGGTCGTGACGGAACAGGCCACCCACGCCCATCAGCATGCAGCTGACCGTGCAGTTGCCGCCGATGTAGTTCCTGATGCCCGCACCGAGTGCGCGCTCGATCACATCGCGATTCACCGGGTCGAGGATGATGATCGCGTCGCGCTCCATGCGCAGCGTCGAGGCCGCATCGATCCAGTATCCCTGCCAGCCGGCGCGGCGCAGTGACGCGAACACCTCGCTCGTGTAGTCCCCGCCCTGGGCGGTGATGATGATGTCGAGCTTCTTGAGCGCATTGATGTCGTAGGCGTCTTCCAGACGCCCGCCACCCAACTCGGCCGGCGCCCGCGCGCCGGCATTTGAAGTGCTGAAAAAAACCGCATCGATGAGCCCGAGATCGCCCTCCTCGCGCATCCGCTGCAAGAGGACCGATCCCACCATGCCCCGCCAACCCACCAGTCCGACTGTCTTCATCGTCGCCCATCCCCGCCCGTTTTGATCACAGCGCGGCCCGTACCGCGTCGCCCATCTCCTGCGTGCCCACCTGCCGCGTGCCCTGTTCGTAAATATCCGCGGTCCGCAGCCCCTTTGCGAGCACTTTCTTCACCGCCGCCTCGACACGCAGCGCCTGCTCGGCCCGGTGTAGCGAATGGCGCAACATCATCGCCGCCGACAGGATGGTGGCGAGCGGATTGGCGATGCCCCGCCCCGCGATGTCGGGAGCCGACCCGTGCGCGGGCTCGTACAAGCCTTTGTGATGGGCGTCGAGCGAGGCCGAGGGCAGCATGCCGATCGAACCCGTCAGCATCGACGCCTCATCCGAAAGGATGTCGCCGAACATGTTGCCTGTCACGATCACGTCGAACTGCCGCGGATTGCGCACGAGTTGCATGGCCGCGTTGTCGACATAGAGATGCTCAAGTGTGACGTCGGGATACTCGCGGCCCACCGCGCCGACGATCTCCTTCCAGAATTGGAAGGTCTCGAGCACGTTGGCCTTGTCGACGCTGGTCACCTTGCGCTGCCGCCCGCGGGCGGCCTGGAACGCGACATGCGCGATGCGGCGCACTTCGGGCTCACTGTAACGCATGGTGTCGAAGGCCTCGGGGCTGCCCGGAAACGGGCCGTCGACGGCCGCGCGGCGCCCGCGCGGCGTGCCGAAATAGATGTCGCCGGTCAACTCGCGCACGATGAGGAGGTCGAGCCCCAAGACCACCTCGGGACGCAGCGTCGAGGCCCCCGCGAGTTCGGGATAGAGAATGGCCGGACGCAGGTTGGCAAACAGGCCAAGGTTCTTGCGCAGGCCGAGGACCGCCTGCTCGGGCCGCAGCTCGCGCGGCAGCGCATCGTACTTCCAGTCGCCCACGGCACCGAAGAGCACCGCGTCGGCGGCCTGGGCGAGCCGCAGGGTCGACTCCGGCAGGGGATGTCCATGAGCCTCGTAGCCGGCCCCGCCCACCGCCGCCGACTCGAACTCGAACGACTCGCCCAGGGCCTCGAGCACTTTCTGCGCCTCGGCGACGATCTCCGGGCCGATCCCGTCTCCTGCAAGCACGGCAATTTTCACTGGACGACCTCGGAACGCTGGGAGCGCCAAGACGGCGCTTTGGATTCAGACAATGGTGTTGGCCAGCCAGGGCTGGGTCGCAAGGCGCTCGGCCTCGAACGCGCGGATGCGGTCGGCCTGGGCAAGCGTCAGGTCGATGTCGTCAAGCCCGTTGAGCAGGCAGCGCTTGCGCAGCGGCTCGACCTCAAAGCCCATGCGCCGGCCATCCGGGGCGACCACCACCTGCTCGGCCAAGTCGACCGTCAGCTGATAGCCGATGAAGGCGTGGACCTCATCGAACAGTCGCGCCACCTCGAATTCCGAAAGCACGATCGGCAACAGTCCGTTCTTGAACGAGTTGTTGTAGAAGATGTCGGCAAACGAGGGCGCGATCAGGGCCCGGAATCCGTACTGCACGAGCGCCCAGGGCGCATGCTCGCGCGAGGAGCCGCAGCCGAAGTTGCGCTGCGCGAGCAGAATCGACGCGCCCTGATAGCGCGCCTGGTTGAGCACGAAGTCGGGATTGACGGGTCGGCTGCTCCCATCGGTGTCGGGCTCGCCATGGTCGAGGTAGCGCCACTCGTCAAAGAGGTTCTGACCGAAGCCGGTGCGCTTGATGGATTTCAGGAACTGCTTCGGAATGATCGCATCCGTGTCGACGTTTTGCCGATCGAGTGGTGCGACGATACCTTGATGGACGGTGAAGGGCTGCATGCGAGGCCTCGTTTCGGGTGTGGGCGCGCCTACGAGAGGCGTCGCACGTCGACAAAATGGCCCTCGATGCCTGCGGCTGCAGCCATCGCCGGGCTGACCAGGTGAGTGCGCCCGCCCTGCCCCTGGCGACCTTCGAAATTGCGGTTCGAGGTCGACGCGCAACGCTCGCCCGGCAGGAGCCGGTCGGCGTTCATGGCGAGGCACATCGAGCAGCC
>PLEY01000002.1 GCA_003136595.1 Burkholderiales bacterium | reverse complement strand
TGACGAAGGCGCGGTCGATCTTCAGGACATCCACCGGCAGGCGCTGCAGGTATGACAGCGAGGAATAGCCCGTGCCGAAGTCATCGAGCGCAAGCCGGATGCCGCGGTTCTTCAGCTGCCGCAGCAGATCGACTGACTGGTCCGGATCCTGCATCGCAGCGCTTTCGGTGAGTTCGAGCTCGAGCGCCGTGGGCGGGATGCGCGAGTGCTCGAGGATGCGCACCACGTCCTTCACGAAGCGCTCCTCGCGCAGCTGGCGCATCGACACGTTCACCGCGATGTTCAGGTGGTCGAGCCGTGGGAAATCGCTCTGCCAGGCATGCAGCTGTTCGCAGGCGCGCTCCAGGGCCCACGAGCCGAACGGCACGATCAGCCCGGATTCCTCGGCCAGCGGGATGAACTCATGGGGCGGCACCACGCCGTATTCCGCATTGTCCCAGCGCATGAGCGCCTCAAAGCCGGCCACGCGGCCATCGCGCAGGCTCACCTTGGGCTGGTAGATCAAGGTCAGTTCGCGCCGCTCGAGTGCGCCGCGCAGGGCCTGCACGAGACCCGCATGCCGCAGGGCGCGCTCGCGCAGCGCTCCGTCGAAGAAGGCGACCTGGTTGCGCCCGTTGTCCTTGGCCTGGTACATCGCCGTGTCGGCATCGCGGATCAGGTCCTCGGGGCGCTGGTGGTCATCGCGCAGCGTGGCTACGCCGACGCTGGCACCCACCTGCAGGATGACCTCGCCCAGCACGATCGGCTCGCGGATCGTCTCGAGCATCCGCCGGGCGAGGGGTAGCGCCATGTCCAGCGAGGAGAGTGCGGCGAGGAGCACGAACTCGTCGCCGCCAAAGCGCGCGAGCACGCGTCCGCCGGTCTTGCTAAAGCGCCCGAGCCGGCTGCCCAGCACCTTCAGGAACTGGTCGCCCGCCTCGTGCCCGTAACGGTCGTTGATCGACTTGAAGAGGTCGAGGTCGCAGAAGATCAGCACGATCGTGCCGTCGCGCGGCGGTGCGGCCAGTGTCGCCGCGAGGCGCTCGGTGAAGTAGCGGCGGTTCGCGAGGCCCGTCACCGGGTCGTGCGTCGCCTGGTGCAGAAGGAAGGTCTGCATGGTCTTGCTGTCGGTGATGTCGCGCGCCATGCCGACCAGGCCCGTGACGCGCCCACCGGCATCGGTCAGGGGCAGCTTGGTGGTCTGGTACCACACCACCTTGCCATCGGGGCGGATGGTCTGCAGCTCCTGGTCGACGACCGAGGCGCCGCTCGCAAGCACGCGCTCATCGCCCGCATCGAACACCTGGGTCTCGAAGGAGTCGCCAAGATCCGAATCGCGGCGGCCGATGATGTCGAGCTCACCGGCCTTCCCCAGGCGCTCGACGTTGGCGCGATTGCTCATCAGATAGCGCCCGTCCCGGTTCTTGGTGTAGACGCTCAGCGGCAGATAGTCGACGACGGTGCGTAGCAGCGTGCGCTCGTTGCGCAGCTGCAGTTCAGCCTGCACCCGGGCGCTGACATCGGTGGCACTCGCGAAAAAGCCGCGTACCGCCGGATGCTCGAGCAGGTTCGTGATGCGCACCTCGAACCACACGTAGTGGCCCTGGGCATGGCGGATCCGGTAGCGCGAGACCAGCGATGCGCCCGGATGGTTCAGCAGATAGCGGCGCTCCTGCAGGAAGCGGTTGCGCTCCTCCGGATGGAGCATGTTCAGGGCCCAGGCGCCCTGCAGTTCGCGCAGGCTGTAGCCCAGTGCCTGTTCGACCGCCTGGCTGACATGCACCAGCCGGTAGAGGCGATCGGCGAACACCATCACGACGTCACTGTGCGCGGCCACGACCTCCGAGCGCTGCTCGCGCAGGCGCATGCCCTGCTGGGCGCGCTCGGAACTGTCGAGCGCCCGGCCCCAGGTGAAGGAGAGCACGCCGATGAAGCCGAGCGCGGCGCCTCGGACCAGGGTCTCGGGGAGCGCCGCGTGCGGGAACAGACCGACCGTGACGGCCAGCTGGTAGGCGACGAGTCCGAGGATGAAGGCGAGCGCAGGCTTGCGCTCGAGCCCGCAGGGATAGACCGCCACCATGCCCACCAGCCAGAGCCAGGCCCAGTCGGGCTCTGGCCGGGCGACGGCAAAGAGCGGTGCGACGGCGGCGATGCACAGTCCGCGCAGCACCAGGGTGGTCTGGTCGCGGGCCTGGGCGCCGAGCCTGCGCTCACCGATCGCGGTGGCCAGCCCGATGGCGATCACCAGGAACGCGGCCAGTTGCGGCCAGTGCGCGGGCACGCTGCGCGCGAGCAGCAACACGAGCATGCTGATGAGGACCAGGCCGAACAGGTAGGGCTCGGTACGCCGCACCATGCCGATGCCATCGGGTGCAGCCTGGCCGCGTCCGGGCGGACGCCCCATTGGACTGCCCACCGGACTCCCAACCCGACTTCCAAACTGACGCCGAAGCGCGCCGCGCGGGCCCGCCTCGATGGCGCACAGGAGCCGCTTGGCCCAGCCCCTGGCCCTCGAATCCCAGCCCGCGAAAACCTGCGCCCTCATGCCGCCCTGACCGGCGTGACGCGACTTGCGACCAGTCGCGCAAGGCTGCGGGCCGTCGCCGCATCGGCTGCACGCACCAGGGCCACGCCCATGCGCCGCTTCTTGAAAGACTCGGGCTTGCCGAACAGGCGCAGCGCGCTGCCAGGCACCTCCAGGGCGTGGGCGACCCCGGCAAAGCCGATCCCCGGTGCATCGAGTTCGCCATAGATCACGGCGCTCGCCGCGCATTCGCGCAGTGCGGTGTCGACCGGCAAGCCGAGGATGGCGCGCGCGTGCAGCTCGAACTCGCTTTGCGCCTGGCTGGCCATGGTGACCATGCCGGTGTCGTGCGGCCGGGGACTGACTTCCGAGAACCAGACCGAGTCGCCCTTGACGAACAGCTCCACCCCGAACAGGCCGCGTCCACCCAGGCTGTCGGTGACGTGCTTGCCCATCGCGCGGGCCGCTGCGAGGGCGTGCGCGCTCATGGGATGGGGCTGCCAGCTTTCCACATAGTCACCATTGACCTGGCGATGGCCGATTGGTTCGCAAAACGAGGTCACGATGCTGCCGTCGGCAGCGAGGCTGCGGACCGTGAGAAGCGTGATCTCGTAGTCAAAATTGATGAACCCCTCGACGATCACGCGGCTCGACTGCACGCGTCCCATGGCGGTGGCGACCTGCCAGGCGGCGGCGACATCGTCGGGACCGGACAGCTTCGACTGTCCCTTGCCCGAGGACGACATGACCGGTTTGACGATGCACGGATAGCCGATGCCCGAGTCGATGGCGCAGCGCAGCTCGGCCTCGCTCTCGGCGAAACGGTAGGGTGAAGTGGGCAGGCCAAGCTCCTCGGCGGCCAGGCGCCGTATGCCTTCGCGGTTCATGGTGAGGGCCGTCGCGCGCGCGTTCGGGATGATCTCGCACCATCCTTCGCGCTCCAGGGCGACCAGCGCGTCGGTGGCGATCGCCTCGATCTCCGGGACCACCAGGAGAGGGCGCTCGGCTTCGATGATCCTGCGCAGGGCGGGTCCATCAGTCATCGCCAGCACGTGCGCGCGCTGGGCCACCTGCATGGCCGGCGCATTCGCGTAGCGGTCCAGCGCGATGACTTCCACGCCGAGGCGTTGCAGTTCGATGGCGAGCTCCTTGCCGAGTTCACCGGACCCCAGCAACATGACCTTGGTTGCGCCCGGAGAAAGCGGAGTACCGATGCAGTCTAGGCCCAAGGGCATGGCTAGCTTTCCTGGTCGGAGGTGAGGCGGGTCCGGTTTCCCGGTGCCTCACCATGCGCACCAAAATCAAGGCTGACCGACTCCTCGTCGATCGCCGCCTCGCGAAAAAACACCAGCAGGAGCACCAGGATGACGGGACCGATGATGAGTCCGACCACCCCCATCGTCACGACCCCGCCAAAGATCCCGAACAGGATCCCGAGGAAGGGCAGTTGCGTGCCGCCCTGAATAAGCATCGGCCTGATCGTGTAGTCGGCCCCGAGCACGATCATCAGTCCGAGCACCACCAGCACGACGCCGGCCACCGAGGCGCCGCTCGCAAACAGCACCAGTCCGAGCACGGCGAGCAGCAGGGGGGCTGCCATCGGCACGAAGGCGAGGCCTGCCGTGGCGACGCCAAAGAGCACTGCGGAAGGTACACCGCAAGCCCAGAATAATACGCTGAGGAGCACCGCTTCGCCAAATCCCACGATCACAAGGCCATTGACCGCCGCGCGCAGGGCGTCGGGCACCTGGTGCACGTACGGCGGCCAGCGCCGCTCGAGCCACTTGTAGCCGATCAGGTTGATCTGCCCGATCAGCTTCTTGCCGTCACGATAGAAGAAGAACAGCACCCACAGCGCGAAGAACAGGGTGGCGACCCGCCCGGACAGGTTCAAAAGCAGCACCTGCGCGGTGTCCTGGATGACCGACAGGCGTGCGGCGATGGTTTCGTCGAGGACGCTTGAGAGCTGCGCGGGCTGGGTCAGATAGCGGTCCCAGAGGTCCAGCACGCGCTCGCCGACCCAGGGCAGCCGGATCAGCCACGTGGGCGCGGGCTCTCCCACGGCATTCGCATGGGTCAGGAAGTGCGTGAGCGAGATCACATCCTGCGCCACGAAGACCACGAGCAGGACAGTCGGGCCCACCAGCAGCACCGAGATGATCCCGGTCGTCATGAGGGCGGCAAGCCCGTTGCGCTGGCCGCAGCGGCGCAGCGACCATTGATGCAACTGCCAGGATGCCGTGGCGATGATGGCGGCCCAGATGATGGCCAGGAGAAACGGCGAGAGCACCACGAAGGCGCCAAGCAGGATGACGCAGGTAAACAGCAGACTGACAATCTGTTTACCGAGGAGCTTTTCGTGCGACATGACGGGGATCTGCAAAGGGAAACAGCAGGGGATGACGGCGGCCCTTACAGCGCATCAGGAGCGGATTCAGAGCGGATTCGGAGCCATTTCGCGGCCGCTCCGCAGCGGCCGTACAGTGTCTCTGGCGTCTTTCGGCACAGCTGCCATGATAGCGGCTTGCCGCCCCCTAGGAAACCGAATCGCGCGGCGCGGGCGGCCGGCGGCGGCTGTCATGTCGGGGCGACCGCCGGCGCCCCAAAACCCGGGCTTGGCGCGTTGCCCTGACCCCTCGTCGCCCGGGCGCGATGGCGCACGCGTGCCGCGTTACACTGGCGAACGAACTGGCTTTGGGGGCCCCAGGGACGCCAAGGGGCGCCAGGGGGCGCCAGGGTGCCCCGAGGATCCCCACAGACCGGATCGGAGCACGGGAACCAAGCACAGGAACCAAGCACCGGAAACCCAAGGGCCGACACCGTGAGCCGAACACTTTGATGCACGCATCCGAAGGCGCGAGCGCGCCGCCTCTCCTGACCCCGCAGGCGGGCCTCGCCCTGTGGCGCGGCTCGCCGCGGCTCGCGCTGCAGACCTATCTCAGCCCTGTGGGTGAGAAGAAGGGGCCGCTCTGGGCGCATCTGGGCCTCATGGTCGGCAGCAATACCCTGATCGCGGCCTTGATCACGCTTGCCTCGCTGCCAGGCTCCCTGCCTCAGGCCAGCGAGATGTTCATCATGATCTTCCCGTTCGCGCAGTTCATCGGCTGCTCGATCATCGTCTTGCATACGCTTGGCCAGGCGCTCGTCGGCGAGGAGCGCATCCGCGCCTGGCCGCTCGCCATGCACCTCGGGTACCGCTTTGGCATCGCGATCCTCGGGGTGTTCATGGGCTACACCATCGGTCTGTCATGGCGCATTGGCCGCTTTCAGACCGGTTTTGCGGCATTCCAGGACGAACGCTTCATGGCCTCGATCGGCATCGCGCTGGTGGCCACCTTCGTGTTCTTCCAGATCGTCACGGCGCAGGCGCGCGCCGCCCGTGCCCAGGCCGAGACCGAGCGCGAACGGGCCCGCTCGGCGGCCGCCGAGGCGCGCGAGGCGGCCGCGCGGCTGCAGCTCCTGCAGGCCCAGATCGAGCCCCACTTCCTCTTCAACACCCTCGCCAATGTCCTCGGGCTGATCGAGTCGCGGCCGCGCGACGCCAAGCAGATGCTGGAGGACTTCATCTTCTACCTGCGCGCCTCCTTGAACGTGACGCGCGGCACGAGCACCCAGCTCGGCGCCGAGCTCGACCTGTTGTCGCGCTATCTGTCGATCTTCCAGTTCCGGATGGGCCGGCGCCTCGCGTTTGCCATCGAGTGCCCGGCCGAGCTGCGCGAGATCCCGATCGCGCCGATGCTGCTGCAGCCGCTGGTGGAGAATTGCATCGAGCACGGCCTTGAACCGAAGGTCGATGGCGGCCGCATCGACGTCTCGGTCAGGCGCGCGCTCGGTACGCTGCATATTGCGATCGCCGATACCGGTCTCGGATTTTTCCCCTCGGACAGCGCCGGCGTGGGCCTGGCCAACGTGCGCGAGCGCCTGCAGCTCCTCTATGGCGAGCGGGCGCGTCTGACGGTCGAGGAGCAACGGCCCGAGGGGACGCTCGTGCGCATCGCCATCGCCGACAGCGCGCCGCAGGCGGACACCCAGGCTGCGGCTGACCCGCCGCGCACGCAACCCGCAGGCGCGGGCCCTGAAGTCCCGACGGGCCCGGTGCACGCAGGGCTGTTGAAGCCTGGGGCGCGCGCATGACGCGCGCGGTGATCGCCGATGATGAGGAGCACCTTGCGGCCTTTCTGAAGGAGCGCCTCGCCGCGCTCTGGCCGGAACTCGAGATCGCAGGCCTCGCCGCGCATGGGGAGGCTGCGCTGGCGCTAATCGAGAGTGCCGGCGCCGACATCGCCTTTCTCGACATCAAGATGCCGGGCCTGTCCGGGCTCGACGTGGCCGCACGCCTGACGGACTCGGCCTGCCGCATCGTCTTCGTCACAGCCTATGATCAGTTCGCGCTTGAGGCCTTCGAGCACCATGCCGTCGACTACCTGGTCAAGCCGATCACCGACGACCGGCTCGGCAAGACCATCGAGCGGCTGCGCCGCGAGGATGCGACGCGGCGCGATCCGGCTGAGCTGAGGAGCCTGCTCAGTCAGGTCGCCGGTCTCATCGGCCAGCGCGCAGCGGGCCCCCAGTCGTTGCGCTGGATCCGCGCCCAGGTGAAGGACGCGGTCCGCCAGATCCCGGTCGAGGACATCCTGTTTTTCCGGGCGGCTGACAAGTACACGATCGTCGAGCTGCGCGAGCCGCATAGCGACGGTGAACTCCTGATCCGCCTGTCGCTCTCGGAACTGCTGGCCGAACTCGACACGGCGGTGTTCTGGCAGATCCATCGCAGCACCATCGTCAATCTGCAGCACGTGCTGGGCACGCGCCGCGATGTCCTTGGCAAGACCTATGTCCAGTTGAAGGGCCGCAGCACCGAACTACCCGTCAGCCGCCAATACGCCGCGCGCTTTAAGCAGATGTAGCCTAGCTGGGGTCTGCCCGGACCCGCGCCGCCGCTTGAAAACAGGCACAACCCACCCCATGTGTTGGGCTCGACGCCTGATCCCGGTGACCCAAACCCGTTAGAATCGGCAGGTGGGGCGCTGGGACTCCATCTGGCGCGTGCTGGAACCTAGGAGGCGATCGTGGCCCGTACGACACCAATTGAGCGTTACCGCAACATCGGAATCAGTGCCCACATCGATGCCGGCAAGACCACCACCACCGAGCGCATCCTCTTCTANNATGGAGCAGGAGCAAGAGCGCGGTATCACGATCACCTCGGCTGCCACCCACTGCGTCTGGAGGGGCATGGCCAAGGACTACCCCGAACACCGCATCAACATCATCGATACGCCCGGACACGTCGATTTCACCATCGAGGTGGAACGTTCGATGCGCGTGCTCGATGGCGCGGTGATGGTGTACGACTCGGTGGGCGGCGTGCAGCCCCAGTCTGAGACGGTCTGGCGCCAGGCCAACAAGTATCGCGTGCCAAGGCTTGCGTTCGTCAACAAGATGGACCGCGTGGGTGCCGACTTCCTGCGCGTGCACCAGCAGATGCGCGATCGCCTGAAGGCCAACCCGGTGCCGATCCAGTTGCCGCTGGGCGCCGAGGACCACTTCCTGGGGGTCATCGACCTGGTGCGCATGGAGGCGATCGTCTGGGACGAGGCCTCGCTCGGCGTGAAATTCGAGTACATCCCGATCCCTGCCGAGCTTCTGGCCGAGGCCAACGTGTGGCATGAGAAGATGATCGAGGCCGCCGCCGAGGCCAGCGAGGAGTTCATGAACAAGTACCTCGAAGGCGAGGTGCTGACGCCCGCCGAGGTCAAGGCCGGTCTGCGCGCGCGCACCATCCGTGGCGAGATCGTACCGATGCTGTGCGGCTCGGCCTT
>PLEY01000055.1 GCA_003136595.1 Burkholderiales bacterium | reverse complement strand
GCAGCTAGCCCGGGCCAAGCAGCCCCAGATTCTGCGCCCGGGCGCGCACCAGGGCATCGATCATGCGAATCGCCGGGACTTCGAGGCCACCCCACTCGGCCAGTTCGATGACTGCGCCGACAATCGCGTCGATCTCCGGAGCACGGTTTGCTTCGAAGTCCTGGTGCATGGAGATCTTGGCCGAGCCGAGCTGGCGCGCAAGGTCGATACGCTCATCGGGCGTCATGCCGACCGCGACTCCATAGTGCGCGGCAACCTCCATGCCCTCCCGCAGGAGCGGGCGCACGACCCCGAGCAGCCCCGGATCGGCGCAGATCTGGTCGATGCGCGCGCAGGCAAGGGCTGCGACGGGATTGAACGACAGGTTACCGATCAGCTTCGCCCAGACGTCGGTGCGAATATCGCGCGCCACACGGGTTTCGAAACCCGCCCTCCTCAGCGCCTCGTGCAGCACCTTGATGCGCGGGGTGAGCGGCTGGGGCAGACCCCGGTCGATCTCGCCGACGATAAGCCTGCTACCGGCGGTGTAATGCACCTCTCCGGGGGCACGGACCTCGCCGGCCAGATGGACGACACAGCCGATGATATGGCTGGGTGAAAGGTCCGCAAAGAGCGTGCCCTTCGGATCCAGGGAGCGTAGGGCTCGGCCGGCATGAGGGCCCCTCTCACCCCAGAAGTACCACCAGGGCACGCCGTTGATCGCGGGCACCACGAGCGTTTTGGGACCGATGAGCGGAGCAAGGCGGCCGAGCAAGGCGGGAATTGCGTGGGCCTTCAGACCGATGATGACGACATCCTGAACCCCCAGCCGCGCGGCGAGAACCGCCGGGTCGGACTCCGCCGGGAGCTCCAGGTAGGATTCGCTGCCGCCCTCGAGGTGATTGACGAGCTTCAGACCGCGCGCGCGGATCGCGACCAGATGCGCGCCCCGGGCAATCAGGCTGACTGTGTGCCCGGTGCGGGCGAGTTGCGCGCCAAGAATGCCGCCGATGGCGCCGGCACCGACAACGCATATCTTCATGGGCCAGTGCACCTGCAGGACGTCTTTATCATGACATGCGGCTTCCTCTGAGCGGATGGTTGGGATGGTTGGGATGCTTGGGCGGCCTGGGGAGTTTTGCGACGGGGTCCATGGCAGAACCTGGACGTGCCCCGCGAGCGGGGCGCTTTTGCACGCGCCGGCGCCGCCGGGGGAACGCATCCATAGCCGCGGTCGATAGCCGCCATTCGGTCTTAGGTGTTTTGCACGACGATGGTGGGAAATTTGCTCGACATGTCCTTGGCTTGCTCCCCGATCTTCACGCCGATGCGACGCGCGATCTTGAGGTAGATCGCGGCGATCGCCCCGTCTGGGTCAGCAATCACGCTTGGCCTGCCCGAGTCAGCCTGCTCCCGGATCCGGATATCCAGCGGCAGCCCGCCCAGGAACTCGACCCCGAAATCCGCGCACATCTTCTCGCCGCCACCGGCGCCGAAGACGGCCTCCGTATGACCGCAGTTCGAGCAGATGTGGGTGCTCATGTTCTCGACCACGCCTAAGATCGGGATGCCGACTTTCTCGAACATCTTCAGGCCCTTCCTGGCATCCAGTAGCGCAATATCCTGCGGCGTCGTGACGATCACGGCCCCGGTCACGGGCACCTTCTGCGAGAGCGTCAACTGAATGTCACCGGTTCCAGGCGGCATGTCGACGATGAGGTAGTCGAGTTCATGCCAATTGGTCTGCTCGAGGAGCTGCTGGAGCGCCTGGGTCACCATCGGTCCCCGCCAGACCATCGGCTCGTCAGGGTTGATCATGAAGCCGATGGAATTGGCCTGGATTCCATGGTTGACCAAAGGCTCCATGGTCTTGCCGTCCTTGGTCTCAGGCTTCGCCGAGATGCCGAGCATCATGGGCTGCGAGGGACCGTAAATGTCGGCATCCAGAATGCCCACGTTCGCGCCCTCGGCTGCGAGGGCCAGCGCGAGATTGATCGCCGTCGTGCTCTTGCCCACACCACCCTTGCCGGAGGCGACGGCGATGATGTTTTTCACCTCGGGCAGGAGCTTGGTCCCACGCTGCACCGAGTGGGGCACGATCCGGGAGGATACCGCGACAGACAATGCCGCAGTCCCGATGTAGGGCGCAAGCGCCGCGCGTACCAGCTGCTCGATGAGGGCGAACTGCGTGCGGCCCGGGTAGCCCAGGTCAACCTCGATTGCGATGCCGCCGGCATCGATCCGGATCGGCCGCAGGGCCTTGGACGAGACGAGATCCCGACCGGTGTTGGGATCGATCACCCCCTTAAGGAGGCTGGCGATCTCTTCAGCAGTAAGGCTCATAGGATGGCAAGCGGTTCGGAGAAAGATTTGAGTCTAGCTTAAATCAGGGGCATGGCCCGGGCGCGCGGCCACGAAGATTTGGAAATTGCTGCAAAATCAGGGTCATGGAAGAAGCGCGAATTTACGATCTGGTTGTCATCGGGGGTGGCATCAATGGCTGCGGCATCGCCCGGGATGCCGCGGGACGGGGATTGTCGGTGCTGCTGTGCGAGAAGGACGACCTTGCCGCCCACACATCGAGCGCGAGCACCAAACTGATCCACGGCGGCCTGCGGTATCTGGAATACTACGAATTTGGGCTGGTCAGAAAAGCCCTGCAGGAACGCGAGATCCTGCTGCGCGCGGCGCCCCACATCATGTGGCCGCTGCGCTTCATCATGCCCCACGACGCCTCGATGCGCCCGGCCTGGATGATCCGACTAGGGCTCTTTCTCTACGACCACCTGGCAAGCCGCGCCTTTCTGAAAGGATCCGCCGGCATCGATTTGCGCCGGCACCCGGCGGGATCGGTCCTACGGCCCGGCTTCGCGAAGGGCTTCGAGTATTCTGACGGGTGGGTCGACGACGCGCGTCTCGTAGTGCTGTGCGCGCTCGATGCCCGCCTGCGTGGCGCCGCGATACAGACGCGTACGCGCTGCGTCGGTGCGAGGCGCGGCCCACAGACCTGGACCGTGGAGCTGGAAGATGCCCTCGGGATGCGTTCGGTGGTGCGGGCCCGCTCGATCGTCAATGCGGCAGGCCCCTGGGTCGCCGATCTCCTTGGCCATCAACTGAAGACCTCCGCGGAGCACACCATCCGGCTCGTCAAGGGGAGCCACATCGTCGTTCGCAAGCTCTTCGATCACCCCTTCGCCTATATCTTCCAGAACCCTGATAAGCGCATCATCTTCGCCATTCCCTACGAAGGCGACTTCACGCTCATCGGCACCACCGACATCGAGTACGGCGGTGACCGCAACCGGATCACCATCGACCCCGCGGAAACCGAGTATCTCTGCGCGATGGCGAATCGGTACTTCCAGCAGGGGATCGCTCCCGCTGACGTCGTGCGCAGCTATGCTGGCGTGCGCGCGCTCCTCGAGGACGATGCGGCCGATGCCGCCGCCGTGACGCGCGATTACTGGCTCGAACTGAACCAGAGCGCGGCACCGGTGCTGTCGGTCTATGGCGGCAAGATCACAACCTTCAGGCGGCTCGCCGAGGAGGCCATGGACCTGCTGCTCCCGGCTCTGAACGCACCGATGGCGGCGAGGCGGCACTGGACCGCGGCGGCCCCGTTACCCGGTGGCGACATGCCGGAGAGCGACTTTGCATCCTTTGCGCATGATCTGGCGGCACGCCATCCCTGGCTGCCCCAAGCGCTGGTGGGCCGCTACGCACGCGCCTACGGCACGCGCGCTGCGCAAATCATCGGGCAGGCGCGTGCCCGCTCAGATCTTGGCGCGGAGATCGCGCCCGGGGTTTTCGAGCGCGAACTCATCTATCTGCGTGAGCACGAATGGGCCCAGACCGGTGAGGATGTCCTGTGGCGTCGAACGAAGCTCGGCCTGCATCTCGACGCGCCCGCGCGCGACGCCATCACGCAATGGATGCAAGACCATGCAGGGGCCGCTTCTGCCCTAGCCCGCCACGAGGTTGGGTAGCCACAGCGAGAGCGCAGGCCAGTAGGTCACCATGAGAAGAAAGACGATCATGGTGGCAAGCCACGGCAGCACCGCTATCGTCAATTCCGAGATCCCCATCTTCGCGATGCTCGATCCGACATACAGGTTCAGCCCGACCGGCGGATGACAGAGTCCGACCTCCATGTTGACCATCATGAGAACGCCGAAGTGGATCGGATTGATGCCAAGCCGCGTTGCCACCGGATAGAGTATGGGCGCGAGCACGAGGACGATCGAGGAGGGCTCCATGACGTTCCCCGCGACCAGGAGCAGAACGTTCACCACCGCCAGAAACGCGATCTGGCCAAGGCCCTGACCCGTGAGCCAGTCGGCCATCGCCTGCGGGATGTTCTCGCTGGTCATGAGGAAGGAGAACAGGGCCGCGTTGGTGATGATGTAGAGGAGCATGGCGCTCATGGCGGCCGAATCGAGCAGCACCTTCGGCACGCGCTTCATGGGCAGCTCCTTGTAGACGAAGACCACGACGACAAACGCGTAGACCGCGGCGGTGGCGGCCGCCTCGGTGGGTGTGAAGACACCAGAATAGATACCTCCGATCACGAGGACGATGAGCAAGAGGCCCCAGATGCTCTCCCAGTAGGCGTTCCAGACCGCCAGCCCCTCAAAACGAAGCCCAAGCGGGAAGCGCTTGGCGAGCTGGTACGCAACCGGCAGCCAGACGAGGAAGGAGACCACGACCCCGAGGAACAGACTCTGGGTGTAGTGGAACAGCAGCCCGATGAGCGGCAGCGGGGGCCCTGCCGTCGCCGCGAGACTGACAAACACCCCGAGGAAGGCCGAACAGGTCTGCCTGAGAAAGCGTCGCCCGGCGAAGCGCTGTACCCGCGGATAGTCGTTCCTGCGGGCGAGCCACCAGGTCGTCGTGCCCAGCATCACCGCGAGAACGATGCCTGGAACGATGCCGGCGATGAACATCGCGCTCACCGAATTGTTGGTCGACACGGCATAGAGCACCATCACGATCGATGGTGGGACCAGGATGCCGAGTGCCCCGGAGGTGGTGATGACCCCCGCCCCGAAGCGTCGCGGAAAGCCGGCCTTGACCATCTCGGGCACCATGATCGACCCGATCGCGACGACCGTCGCGACCGAGGATCCCGAGATGGCCGCAAACAGGGCGCACGCGAGCACGCCCGCCAGCGCCAGACCTCCGTAGAAGTGCCCGACGATCGTCACCGTGAAATTGATCATGCGCCGGGCCACACCGCCATGGGTCAGGAAGTTGCCCGCCAGGATGAAGAACGGAATCGCGACAATGCTGAAATTCTCGATCCCCGTGAAGAGCTTCAGTGCCACCTGCGTGATCGGCACGCTCGTCATGGTGAACAGGAACATCAGGGTGGTGAGTCCAAGCGAAATGCTGACCGGCATCCCGGTCAGCATCAGGACGACGAGCAGGACGAGGATGATGGCGGCGTTCATGCTCCGTCGTCTCGGGGCTTGATGTCCGCCTCGATCGCGATCTGGTCCAGATCCAGACCGGCTCCCGCGACCCCGTCGATCTGACCGTGATCGCGGTGCGGCAGGGTACCGTGCCGCGTGTAGGTCCAGGTCACCTGCAGAAAGCGAAAGCACATCAGGTAGGAACCCAGGGGAATACACAGATAGATCGGCCACATCGGCAGTTCCATCTCCTCCGAAGTCTGGTCGGTATGGCCGATCTGCCACACGTAGTTCGCACCGAGCGTACCGATGACTCCGGTGAACAGCACACCCCCCACGAGGCCGATGGTCACGAGCACCCGGCGTTTGGCGGGCCCGAGCCGGTTGACGAGGACGTCAACACCGACATGGGTACCCACCCGGACGCCGTACGCTGCACCAAACTTGGCGACCCAGATGACCATGAAGATGGCGAGCTCCTGCGCCCAGCTCATGTTGATCCTCTGGGTATAGGGCTGCAGCGCCGGCAGCCCCGAGGCAAAGCGATGGACCACAGCCGCAAAGATGATGAGCGTGGCCGCGGCCATCAGTACGGCAATCAGCCATTCCTCCAGATGATCGAGCAGGCGGCCCAGAATTTTCAGCATGTCCGGATTTCCTGGAATGACCTCTCGAGCCTAGTGCAGGTCAGTGGTAGCCAAGGGCTGCAGATTCCTTGTTGATCGAGTCGATGAGCTCCCGGCCGATCCGGGATTCCATGTCCTTCTGGACGGGTAGCAAGGCGGCGCGCCATTGCTGTTTCTGAGCATCGGTCAGATAGTAGACCTCGGTCTTGCCGGTGGCCTTCACCTTGGCAAGCGCGTCGTCGTTTTCCTGCTGGGCGATGGCGTTGGCATAGCGGGTTGCGTCCTTCATGCAGGCTTCGAGTATGGAGCGGATGTCAGCAGGCAGGTCCTCCCAGAATTTCTTGTTGACGATCACCGCATAGCCCAGGTACCCATGATTCGACACGGTGACGTCCTTCTGTACCTCGTTCATCTTCTGCGTATACAGGTTCGAGGGCGGATTTTCGGTGCCATCGACCACACCGGTCTGCAGCGCCTGGTAGACATCGGAGAAGGCCATCACCTGTGGATTGGCCCCGAGGGCCCGGAACTGGGCATCCAGGACCTTGGAGGACTGAATGCGCATCTTCAGGCCGCGGAAATCCTCGGGATTGTGGAGTGGGCGATTGGCGCTCATGACCTTAAATCCATTGTCCCAGTAGGCGAGGCCCTTGATCCCTTTGGATTCAAGGCGCTGCATCAGCTGTGCGCCGATCGGCCCTTCAGTCACGCGGGTGAGCACGGCGCGGTCCGGGAAGATGTAAGGCAGGTCGAACACCTCGAACTCGCGGACACCCAGTGGGCCGAATTTCGCGAGCGATGGTGCGAGCATCTGCACGGCACCGAGCTGGAGGGCTTCGAGTTCCTCCTTGTCCTTGTAGAGTGTGCTGTTCGGGTACACCTCGACCTTGACACGCCCGTGAGTGCGCTCCTCGGCAAGCTCCTTGAAGCGCTCGGCAGCCTTGCCCTTCGGCGTATCGGTCGCGACGACGTGGCTGAACTTGATGACGATCGGCTCCTCTGCGTACGCGAAACACGCGAGAAGCGCACACGACAAGGCGACGATCGAATTCCATGTTCTCAATTGACTGCTCCTTCGTTGGGTCATGCGATGCTCATGCCCGATGGGCGGCCGGGTTCATCGAGCCGCTTCATGGGACCCTTCATGGGACCCTTGCATCGACCCTGTATATCGTCCCCTGATCAGGCGCTCGCACGTGCGCTGGTCCGGACGACCGCATCGATCAGGTCGCGGCCGATCCGGGACTCCATCTGCTGATGAACGGGCAACAATGCGGCGCGCCACTGATCACGCTGCCCGTCATTGAGCTCCTGGATGTGGGTCTTGCCCGACGCGCGGATCGTGTTCAATGCCGCCAGATTCTCGTTGGCAACCAGCGCAGCCTCGTGGTCGGTCGCCTCCTTCATGGCGAGGGAGACGACCCCCTGGAGCGGTGGAGGCAGATCGTCCCAGAACTTCCGGTTCATGATCGTGGCGTACCCGGTATGCGTGTGGTACGTGAGGACCATGTGCTTTTGGACTTCGTACCACTTCTGCGAGGTGTAGCTTGAGGGGACGTTCTCGGTTCCGTCGACGACCCCGCTCTCGAGCGCCTGGTACACCTCGGAGAAGGCCAGCACCTGGGGAAGAGCGCCCAGGGTGCGGACGTTCGCCTCCAGCACCTTGGATGGGGGAATACGAAGCTTCAGGCCTTTGAGATCGCCGGGAGCAAGCAGAGGACGGTTGGCCGAGTAGACATGAAAGCCGGCCGTCCAGTAGGCAAGACCCTGGATGCCTTTGTCGGCCAGTCGAGCAAAAAGCCCTGCGCCGATGGGCCCCTGCGTCACCGTGCGGAAGGCAGCCTCGTTGGGAAACAGATAGGGCAGGTCGAACAACTCGAATTGCTTCACGCCCAGGGGACCGAATTTCGACAGCGAGGGGGCGAGCATCTGGACCGCGCCAATCTGGAGTGCCTCGAGTTCCTCCTTATCCTTGTAGAGGGTGCTGTTCGGATAGATCTCCACCCGCACCCGGCCGGCGGAGCGCTCCTCGACCAGTCGCTTGAAGAGGAGTGCTGCTTGGCCCTTCGGGGTATCCGGCGCCACCACATGACTGAACTTGATGACCCGGACCGGTTCGACGCCAAGGGCTGCACACCAGGGCATGCCCAGCCCCACGGCAGCCCTGCGCAAGAACCGGCGGCGCTGGTCGTGCATGTTGTCTCATCCTCGTGACGCGCCGCCCTGGACGCATGGGATTGGGTTCTGCGGGATTCTTGCAGCCTTGCCTCGCTCTGGCAATTGGGGGTTTGCCCCATGCCACGCCCAGAACGGCTCAGCGCTTGAGCCCGGGCAGCATCTCTCCCAGGCCGCCGACCATGAACTCGACCGCAAGAGCGGCCAGCATCAGCCCCATCAGCCGGGTGACGATGTTGATTCCGGTACGGCCCAGCACACGGCTTAGCGGGTCAGCCAGGGACAAGGTGATGAACGTTACGACACCGATCAGGACACCGCAGGCCATGAGACCCAGATATTCCCACCAGACCGTGACCTTGCCCGCATACACGATCGCGGTGCTGATCGTTCCCGGTCCGGCCAGGAGAGGCACCGCCAGGGGGACGACCGCGATGCTCTGCTTGCCCTCCGCCTCGAGCGACTCTTCGGGTGTGTGCTTGGTGCCGCCCAATTGGGCGTTGATCATGCTGACCGCCATGAGCAGCATGATGACGCCGCCGCCAACCTCGAATGCCTCCACGGAAACGCCGAAGAACCCGATGAACCGCTCGCCGACCAACGTCGCAAAGCACACCACCAAGGTGACGGAAAGTGAGGCGACGCGCACGATGCGGCGTCGCTCGCTACGGCTGTCCGCTGAAGTGAGACTGATGAAAAATGGCAGGGCGCCCAGCGGGTTGACCAGCACCAGCAGCGACAGGAAGGACTTCGCGAGATCGAGGGGGTGCATTTCAGAGTTGATAGCTGGATGCTTCGGCCGGATTCGAAAACAGGAGACGCTCCAGCATCGACCGGTCGATGCCCGGTGCGAGAAGCTCGACAAACTCGTAGACATAGCTCCTCAGGTACGTGCTGCGCCGCACCGCAAGGCGCGTGGTATTGCGCCCGAACAGGTGCCCCGCAGGGATGGCGCAGAGCCTCGCATCACGCTCGGCATCCAACGCGATCGCAGCGACAATGCCGACGCCAAGCCCCCCTTCGACATAGGTCTTGATCACGTCTGCGTCGATCGCCTCGAGAATGATGTCGGGCACGATGGCGCGCTTTCGAAACGCCTCATCGATGCGGCGACGACCGGCGAACGCACTTTCGTACGTGACGATCGGAAAGCGCACCAGGTGCTCGAGGGACAGGGGGACGTCGCGACCGTCGGCTCCTTTGAGCAGTTCAAGCAGCGGGTGCCCCGGCGGGACGATGACCGCGTGCTCCCATTCAAAGCAGGGCACGCTCACGAGCCCCGGGACTTCGGCTATCGATTCGGTCGCCACCGCAATGTCGGCTTCACCGCGCAGCACCATTTCAGCCAGGTGGGGAGGACTACCCTGCAAGAGCGACAGCCTGACACCCGGGTAGCGTCGCATGAACTCGTGAATCACCGCCGGCAGCGTATACCGGGCCTGGGTGTGCGTCGTGGCGATGGTCAGGTTACCCGTATTGCGCGCCGCAAATTCCTCGCCGACCTTCTTCAGGTTCTCGGCCTCGTTGAGCAGGCGCTCGATGATCGGCAGGACGACCTGGCCTGGCTCGGTGAGATTCTTCAGGCGTTTGCCGTGGCGCACGAAAATCTCGATGCCCAGTTCCTCCTCGAGTTCGATGATGGCCTTCGACACGCCCGGCTGGGATGTGAAGAGCGACACTGCGGCGGCGCTGAGATTGAAGTTCTGACGCACCGCCTCGCGCACAAATCGGAGCTGATTGAGATTCACCGGTTCCCCTAGCCAGCCGCCGGGGGCTGAGTGTGTGCGACGATCAGCCAGACCAGAGCCGCGCAGGCCGCAAGGACCAGTGCGGCGCGCAGCCAGAGCGCTAAGCCATCCCGGACCGCGATCCACGGCGGGGTGTTGGCCACCGCGCCTTCGGGCAGGACAAGAGAGCCCGTGATCATCGCTAGAAGGAGGTTGCGCTTCAGGCGCCACCTGTAGAAGCCGATGGCCAGGATGTGCAGCACGAGCAGCGCGTAGACGGCGTAGGCGTTGGTGCTATGCACTTCCGACACCAGGTCGCTGGTCTGCTTGCTGATGAGAGCCACCAGCGGACCCTCGTTCACCACATCGTCGTTTGAGAAGAGCCCGCTCGTCGCCTGCAGCAGGAGCACGGCGAGCAGGGCGGCCACCGCGAGCCCGCCCAGGGGATTGTGACCCGGGGCTGGCGCGCTGGTGCGCGAATTCAAGGTTCTGACATAGCCCAGGATCTCGCGGGGGGATTTCAGGAAGTGGGCGAACCGAGCATAGCGCGGACCGGCCAGACCCCACACGATCCTAAAGAGGAGCAGCGACAGGATCGCGTAACCGCACCGAAAGTGCCACTCCACCCAGTTTCCTCCCAGCTTGATCGTGATGATCGAAGCCGCGACGAGCACGACCAGTGTCCAATGGAAAAGCCGCAGCGGCAGGTCCCAGATGCGGATCCTGGTCATTGTGTCGCCCTCGCCTGCCATCCCGTGCGGCCCCGCGACCCGGCTCTATGCGAGGTCGCTCGCGGATTCCTTCTTCACCGGTTTGACCAAGTCCTCGCGCTTGACCCCGAGCCAGCGGGTGATCGGCGCCATCACCAGCACCGATGAATAGATGCCAAACAAAATGCCGATCGTGAGCGCCACGGCGAAATAATGCAGCGTGGGACCCCCGAAGAACAGCATCGAGAGCACCATCGTCTCGGTCAACCCGTGGGTGATGATCGTTCGGGACATGGTCCGGGTGATGGCGTTGTCGATCACCTGATCGACACTGGCGCGCCGGAGTTTCTTGAAATTCTCGCGGATCCGATCGGCAATCACGACCGATTCGTTGACCGAATAGCCGAGCACAGCGAGTGCGGCGGCCAGCACGGTCAGCGAGAACTCCCACTGAAAGCAGGCGAAGAAGCCGAGAATGATGACGACGTCATGGAGGTTCGCGATGATCGCGGCCACCGAGAACTTCCACTCGAAGCGGATCGCCAGGTAGATCGCGATACCGATCACGACCACCAGCAATGCGAGCGCGCCGTCGGTTGCGAGTTCGCGGCCGACCTGGGGGCCGACGAAGTCCTCACGCGTGATCTGGGCCCCGGCGCCACCCAGCTTCAGGATGTTCTCGGTCAGCTTTGCCGGATCGATCTTGGCCGTCTGCGTGCTCGCCCCAGCCGGCGCACCCGGATCCGGATCGGCGCGAATGGCAGCGGCCTGGGCGACGTCCTTCAGGGACAATTTGATCTGGACCTCGCGGGCGGTGCCGAAGTTCTGCACCTCGGGCTGACTGACCCCCGCCCGCTCCAGTCCGTCGCGCAGGGCTTCGATGTTGGCGGGCTCCGAGTAGCTTGCCACGACCACAACCCCGCCGGTGAATTCGATGGAGAGATTCAGACCGCGCACGGTCAGAAAGAACACGGCCGCGAGAAACGTGATCAGCGACACGACGTTGAACACCAGCGCGTGGCGCATGAAGGGGATGTCGTTCTTGATCCGGAAGAATTCCATGGTTATCTCAGTTGTTCGTCACACCACCGGTCCTGCATGCGCAAGGGAACTCCCCGCGCAGGTCTGGGCTGCCCGGTCTCATGCGGCCTTCCAGACCTGGCCGATGGCCAGACCAGCGAGCTTCTTGCGCCGGCCATAGATGAGATTGACGATGCCGCGCGACACGAAAACCGACGAGAAGATGGAGGTGATGATGCCCAGACAGTGCACCACGGCAAATCCGCGCACGGGGCCCGATCCGAATGCGTACAGCGACAGGCCAGCGATCAGCGTCGTGATGTTCGAATCGAGGATCGTGCCAAAGGCGCGCTCGTAGCCCGCGTTGATCGCACCCTGAGGGGGCGTGCCATTGCGCAATTCCTCTCGGATCCGCTCGTTGATGAGTACGTTCGAGTCAATCGCCATGCCGAGGGTGAGCGCGATGGCGGCCATGCCCGGCAGGGTCAAGGTGGCCTGCAGCGCCGACAGCAGGGCGACGAGGAGGAGCAGGTTCGACGCGAGTGCAATCACCGAGACCAGTCCGAAAAGCACGTAATAAATCACCATGAAGATACTGATCGCAGTGAATCCGTAGACGGTCGACAGAAAGCCGCGCGCGATATTGTCCGCGCCAAGCGAGGGCCCGACGGTGCGCTCCTCGATGATCTCCATCGGCGCGGCGAGCGCGCCTGCACGCAGCAAGAGGGCCGTGTCGGCGGCGGACTCGGGCGTCATGGCGCCGCTGATCTGAAAGCGTGCGCCCAATTCACCGCGAATCACGGGGGCCGTGATGACCGACCCCTTGCCCTTCTCGAAGAGGATCAGCGCCATGCGCTGGCCGATGTTTTCGCGTGAGACATCGCGCACCACGCGCGCGCCCTTGGTGTCGAGGTTCAGATTGACCACCGGCTCCTGGGTTTGCCCGTCGACATTGGGTTGCGCATCGGTCAGGTTGTCCCCTGAGAACACGACCTCCTTTTTCACGAGCAGGGGGATGCCATTCGGATCCAGGAAGCGCTCGTCGCCAAACGGGACGCTCCCTGCAGCCGCTGCCGTCAGCGCCTCGGGGCCACTGTCGACCATCCTCGCCTCGAGGGTGGCGGTGCGCCCGATGATGTCCTTGGCCCGGGCCGTGTCCTGCACCCCTGGCAGCTCGACCACGATCCGGTCGTCCCCCTGCCGCTGGATCACGGGCTCGCTGGTGCCGAGCTGATTGACCCGGTTATGCAGGGTCGTGATGTTCTGCTTCAACGCGTTGTCCTGGATGAGCTTCAGGGCGGCAGGCTTGAATGCGCCGGCGAGTTTGAACGTGGCACCGTCGGGAGTCACCTTCCAATCGAGGTCTGCCATCCCGTCTTGCAGCACCGGCAGGGCACGATTCGCAGTCTCGAGATCAGCAACGCTGACTTCAATGGACTGACCCACGCGCGCGGCACCATTGGTGCGGATGTTCTTGTCACGCAAAATGCTGCGTGAGTCGCCTGCCATGCTGTCGAGCCGCTTGGCAAGCGCGGCATTCATGTCGACCTGCATGAGGAAGTGGACTCCACCGCGCAGATCGAGCCCAAGGTACATCGGCAGGGCATGGATCGCGGTCAGCCATGCGGGACTCGAGGACAGCAGATTCAGGGCGACGACGTACACGGGATCGCTCTGGTCCGGATTGAGTTCCTTCTCCAGGATGTCCTTCGCCTTTAGCTGCACGTCGTCCGAGTCGAGCCGTACTTTGATGCTGGGAGAGAGTCCCGGCTCGAAAAATACGCCGGAATTGGCGATGCCCTTCTTCTTCAGGATATCTTCGACACGGGCGGCAAGCGCCGCTTCCACCTTGATGGTCGGCTTTACGCTCGCGACCTGCACGGCTGGAACCGGTTTGAAGAAGTTCGGGAGCGTGTAGATCAGTCCCGCCAGCAGGGCGACGGCGATGACGACGTATTTCCAGGCGGGGTAACGATTCATGAATCAGATTCGGGCAGGATGCGCATTGATCGGAAATCGCAGGGCGCAAAGCCATGCAACAACTCAGATGGACTTGATGGTTCCCTTGGGCAACATCATCTGTACGGATGCCTTCTGAACGAGGAGCTCGATCGGACCGGTGCCGGCCTGCGCAACCTCGACCGTCACGTACTGATCGACCACCTTGGTCACCTTGCCGAGGATTCCCCCGGATGTAATGACCTCGTCGCCTGCCTTCAGGGCATCGAGCATGATGCGCAGTTCCTTGGCGCGTTTTTGCTGGGGACGCAACATCAGGAAATACATGATGGCAAAGAAAATCACCACCATCGGCAGCGGGCTTGAAAGCAGGGACTCCACTCCGGTGGGCGCGGCGCCCGTCTGGGCATAGGCATTCGAAATCACAGCTTCACTCTCCGGCAAATGGCCAATCAAGATAACTTTTGATTATATCACCCGCACGTGCCCTCTCAAAAGACACCGATGCCAAGCCACATTGCCGCTTCTTCCTATGAGTGAATGCGGATACCGTGCTCCGCAGACCGCGACATCAGCTCGGGAGCACCGTGCCGAGGGTGATGTGAAGCACCACTTGTAAGCACTAAGCGAAGTGCCAAGAAGCCCCTTTGCACAGGGAGCGCGAGTGAGCCTACCTGGGCGGGAGATGGCACGATGGAAGCGCCGGCATCACCCCGCAGACCCCCGTGCGCGACGAGGCTCGGATCTAGTGGGCCGTGCTTCCAGAATTTGTATCCAGCGCGCTCGCCGCGGCCGCCAAAGAGCGGATCGCCTCCCAGTCGCCCTTGGCCACGAGTGCCTCGGGGGCGAGCCAGGATCCGCCTACACAGATCACGTTGGGCATCCGCAGATAGTCCGGGGCAGTACGCGCATCGATGCCGCCGGTCGGGCAGAAGCGCAACTCAGGAAACGGACCCGCCAAGGCCCGCAGCATGGGAATCCCGCCTGCCTGGGTTGCGGGAAACAGCTTCATGACCGAAAACCCGAACTCAAGCGCGCAGATGATATCCGAGGGTGTCATGACACCCGGCAGAAAGGGTAAGGGGCTCGCAAGGACGGCGCGCAGTAGGCCCTCGGAGAACCCCGGGCTGACGCCGAAGTGGGCGCCGGCCGCGACGACCGCCTCGACCTGGCCTGGCGTGACCACCGTACCGGCCCCGACGGTCAGAGCGGGGACGGCTTGCCGGATTGCCAGAATCGCGTCCACCGCCGCGGGCGTTCGCAAGGTGATCTCCACAACGCGGATTCCCCCGTCGTAGAGGGCCTGGGCCACCCTGACCCCTTCGTCCGGATTGCGAACGATGAGGATCGGCATCACCCGCGCAGGTGCGAGCAGTTCGATGATACTCATTCAAGCACCTCGGCGGCACGGGCGGTCTCGACTGGAGTCTCAGAAAAGGCATCGGGGCCGAACGTCATCGCCCCTTCTTCGGGCGATCCGGCCAGGGCGCGGGCGGCACTGAAGAGCTCGCGGCCGGACCCGAAGGTATTACCCCTCGTATCCTTTGCCGCGGGCGCGCGGCGCGCCCACTCGGCAGCCTCGACGATGGCGTCCAGCGTCCCCAGCCCCGCATCGAGGACAATCCGGTCGCCATCCCGCAAAAGCGCGATCGGCCCCGCGGCCGCGGCCTCGGGCCAGACGTGAATCGCGGCGGGGACCTTGCCCGAGGCACCGGACATGCGTCCGTCCGTCAGCAACGCCACATGAAAGCCTTCGTCCTGGAGTGATCCGAGGGCCGGGGTCAGCATGTGCAATTCGGGCATGCCGTTGGCGCGCACGCCCTGAAAGCGGACGACAGCGACGAAGTCGCGGCGTAACTCGCCGCGCGCGAAGGCCTCCTGGAACTGCTGCTGCTCGTCGAATACGAGGGCGGGAGCGTCCACGCGCTGGTGCTCGGGCGCCACCGCCGAGATCTTGATCACACCCCGCCCGAGATTACCGGTCAGGATTTTCAGTCCGCCGTCCGGTGCAAACGGTGCCTCGGCGCTGCGCAGGACGCTCGCGTCCAGGCTCGCGGGAGGCGCGCTCTGCCACGTCAGCTTCCCCTGCGCGAGTACGGGCTCTTGGGCCTGATGTTCAAGGCTTCCTCCGCCGATCGTCGTGACATCGTTGTGCAGCAAGCCCACGTTCAGCAGGGCCATGAGGAGGAAGCCCACGCCGCCGGCGGCCTGAAAATGGTTGATATCCGCAGAACCGTTCGGATAGATCTTCGCCAAGAGCGGCACGGCCGCCGACAGCCGCGAGAAATCTTCCCAATTGATGCGGATCCCTGCTGCGCGCGCGATCGCCACGAGATGGATCGTATGATTGGTCGACCCGCCGGTGGCCAGAAGCGCCACGATGCCATTGACGATGGCGCGCTCATCGATGACCCGGGCGAGCGGGGTGGGCTCGCTACCCTGGGCGGTCAGAGCGACCAGCCGGCGCGTGGCCTCAGCGGTCAGCGCCTCGCGNNTAGAAGGTGCAGGTGCCCGGACCATGATAGGCGCGGGCCTCGGCGTCGAGCAGTTCCTCGCGGCCGATTTCACCGCGCGCATAGCGCTGGCGGACCGCGGCCTTCTCCTTGTTCGACAGGCCCGAGGACATGGGACCTGCGGGGACGAAAATCGTCGGCAGGTGCCCGAACTGCAAGGCGCCGATGAGCAGTCCGGGCACGATCTTGTCACATACCCCAAGACACAGGACACCATCGAAAACATTGTGCGACAACGCGACGGCCGTCGCCATGGCAATGACGTCGCGCGAGAACAGCGACAGCTCCATCCCGGGCTGTCCCTGCGTGACGCCATCGCACATGGCGGGCACGCCGCCTGCGAATTGCGCCACGGCATTCGCCTCGAGTGCGGCCGCCTTGATGATCGCGGGGAACGCGTTTAGGGGCTGATGAGCCGACAGCATGTCATTGTAAGAGGACACGATGGCGAGATTGGGACGGCGCATTTCGCGCAAGACGAGCTTCTCCCGCGAAGGCTCGGCGGCAATCGTATGGGCCAGATTGGCGCACGACACCCGCGCGCGCGCGACGCTGCCGCTCGCGGCCTGCGCAACCCGTGACAGGTAGGCGCTGCGCGAGGCCCTGCTGCGCTCGACGATGGTCGCTGTCACGCTCTTTAGCACGGGGTGCAAGGCCATGGTCATCTCCTCGAGAAATCACATGATCGCCAGGCCCCGCCATCGGGAACCGGCCGACACGCCCAAGCCCAGGCAACCTGGGCGAGCGCGGCTTCGTTAAGTTACACCAGCGCGGGACCGGCGTGTTCGTTTTGTCGGCAGCGGCCCGGCGCAACCCTTGCCAACAGCGCACGCGGCCGGTACGGGGTGTCCTTCGGGCGCCTAATCGATCCCCCGGCGGCGCTCCGCGCGGAACTCGCGGTCAAAGAGCGCAAAGCGCCCCGCCTCGATCGCAGCGCGCATCCCGCTCATGAGGTGCTGGTAGAAATGCAGGTTGTGCAGGGTATTTAGCCGGCTCCCGAGAATCTCGCCGATGCGGTGCAGGTGATGCAGATAGGCGCGGCTGAAGTTGCGGCACGTATAGCAAGCGCAGGTTTCATCCACCGGGCGGTTATCCTCGCGATAACGCGCGTTGCGCAGTTTCAGGTCGCCATGGCGCGTGAACAACCAGCCGTTACGGGCGTTGCGGGTCGGCATCACGCAGTCGAACATATCGATTCCCGCCGCCACCCCGTCAAGGAGATCCTCGGGGGTACCGACCCCCATCAGATAATGGGGGCGCGTGGTCGGCAGGCGCGGCCCGATGTGATTCAGGATGCGCAGCATCTCCTCCTTGGGTTCCCCGACCGACAGGCCGCCGATGGCATAGCCATCGAACCCCACGTCCAGAAGCCCCGCCAGGGACTCGTCGCGCAACGCCTCGAACATCCCGCCCTGCACGATGCCAAAAAGGGCATTCGGGTTTTCGTGCAGGGCGTGAGCGGAGGCGGAGCGTCGCGCCCAGCGCAGCGACATGCGCATCGAGAGTGCCGCCTCTTCAAGGGAAGCCGGCCAGGCGGTACATTCGTCAAATACCATGACGATGTCCGAGCGCAGGACGCTTTGGATGCGCATCGACTCCTCGGGCGAGAGGAACAGCCTGTCGCCGTTGACGGGGGAGGCGAAGGCGACTCCTTCTTCACTGACCTTGCGCAGGGGCCCGAGGCTGAAGACCTGGAACCCTCCAGAATCCGTGAGGATGGGGCCGTACCAGCCGCAAAACCGGTGGAGCCCGCCGAAGCGCTCGATGACGTCGAGCCCGGGCCGCAACCACAGATGAAAGGTATTGCCGAGGATGATCTGGGCACCCAGATCACCCAGTTCCTGCGGGGAGACCGATTTTACCGCGCCATACGTGCCCACCGGCATGAAGACCGGCGTCTCCACGGTCCCGTGGATGAGCTCAAGCCGACCGCGTCGGGCGGCGCCGTCCTGGCCGAGGAGGTGGAACTTCATGATCTTTCCAAAAGCATCGCATCACCATAACTGAAAAACCGGTAGCGCTCGCCGATGGCGTGCGCATACGCGTGCCGGATCGCGTCGACACCGGCAAAGGCGCTCACGAGAACCAGCAGCGTCGAGCGGGGCAGGTGAAAATTGGTGATCAGAAGATCAACCACCCGAAATTCGTAGCCGGGGGTGATGAACAGGCGTGTTTCCCCCTCGCCTGCACACAACATCCCCAGGCCATCGGAGGCGGATTCAAGGGCGCGCATCGAAGTGGTTCCGACCGCGACGATTCGTCCGCCCTCGGCACGGACGGAACGCACCATTGCGGGGAGTTCATCGGGGATGAAGTAGCGCTCGGCGTGCATCTGGTGGCCGTCCAGATCGTCGGTGCGCGGCGGCTGGAACGTGCCGGCCCCGACGTGCAGGGTGAGCGTCGCGATCCCGACCCCTCGGCTGCGCAGCGTCTCGAGCAGCGGATGATCAAAATGCAGCCCCGCCGTGGGCGCTGCCACTGCCCCTTCAGGCCGGGCCAGCACCGTCTGGTAGCGCTCGTCGTCGCGAGCGCCGGGTGCATGCCGGATGTAGGGCGGAAGCGGCAGTTCGCCGACGGCGTCAAGGACCTCAATCACGGGCCGACTGAAGCGCAGTGTGTAGAAACCGCCTTCTCGCGCAAGGACTGTCGCGTCATTGCCGGAGCCGAAATGGAGGATACCGCCCGGGAGTGGGGCGTGCGAGGCGCGCGCCTGGACGATCGCCGTATCGGTCGCAATGATGCGCTCGATCAGTACCTCGATGCGACCGCCGCTGGACTTCGAGCCCCGCAGTCGAGCCTTGATGACCTTGGTATCGTTAAAGACGAGCAGGTCCCCGGCACGTAGCAATCCGGGCAGGTCTGTAAAGAGGCGGTCGGCCAGGGGCCGGGCCGTGCAGTCGAGAAGTCGGCTTGCGCTACGGACGGCCAGCGGCACCTGCGCGATGAGCGCTTCGGGAAGGTCGAAGTCGAATTCTGAGAAACGCACGGCAGGCCCTCGATGGGCGAGAAAGGCCGAATCTTAATCGAAACGCGCATTCGTGGCGGCGCACCGAACTCACCCAAGGAGGCGGGCGCGCCTGCGGCGCGCGGCAGGTTTCCGCGAGGGGCCCGCTAAAAACCGCGCGCACGTGGCGGGACGCCATCGAATCCGGGTAAAATCGTTTGCGACGGTCCGGACACCGGGTCAAGAACCGTGCCGGAATGGCAGAATGCTCTGCAAGGCGCCGGCGCCCGCGAGGCAGATACCTCCAAGCGCCTGCGGGCTTGACCTAAAATGCTGAAAGCGGGTTCGTCAGGAAGATGCGACGCGCAAGCTGCTGATCGTTGTAAGCCTTGCCCGGGTGGTGAAATGGTAGACACGCCTGACTCAAAATCAGGTGTCGAAAGACGTGCCGGTTCGAGTCCGGCTCCGGGCACCACACTCAGCGGCCATGCCCCGAAACTGGCGCCCCAAACGGGATGGGTCGCGGGACACTACACCGCGATCACATTTTTCCCATACTTTGCCAAGAGAGCACCATTGGTGACCAACCTGAGAGGCTCCACCTCGGCTTGGGCGAGCAGGATCCGATCAAATGGATCGGAGTGAATCGGCTCAAGGTCTTCAACGGCGACAGCGTGTACAGGTCGGATCTCAAGACAGCGATATCCTGCTTCCATAAAGTACGCGAGTGCCTCTCGCCCTGAGACCGGCATGATCCGCTTGGCCAGCATATGCTTGATCGCAATCTCCCAGACCGAAGCTGCGCTCACCCAGATCGAGTTGGATTCGTCGGCGATCAGCCTTGCAGCCTGCCGCGGTAGTCGGCGATCATTTAAGATCGCCCTCAGGGAGATATGGGTATCGAGCAGTAGATTCTTGGTTTGGTTGAGAACAATCGTGCGATTTCAGCGTTGTCCCCATCAATCGACGCGGGAAGGCGAAATTTTCCCTTTGCGACACCAAGTCACTTGCCGGTCACGGTAGCGCCGACTGCAACAAGCCGGGCTGCCGGTTTTCCGTTATGAACCATGATGACCTCGCGCTCCGCGTCGCTTTCCACAGATTCCACCGGTCGGGAGAGCGAAGACCTGGCTTCGGGGAAGTTCACGATCGACATGGCAGCCCTTGGTTCACCTTAGCCAATGCACCGTACCATCTGCCGATGCAGCGGAAAAGTGCCGTCCCGAAACCCTTCCCGCGGACCGTATCGCAAACAGTCTCGCAGATCTTCTGGATCCGGGCTACGCCTGCGGGTTGCGGCAGGAACCGCGGCCGGAACCCTGCAAGTCCTTTGCTCTTGGATGGCTCCTGCGAAGACAGCTCTGCTGAATCGAACCCTGGCATGAACAGGATCATCCTCGGTCGCAGGGTCCGATCGAATTGTGAAACTCGATCACACGCCCCGGCACATCTCCTAGGAAGTCTTGTATCGGAGCGCGTCGATCACAACCGAGAGCGACTTTGAGATTTCGCGCCGGCTTGCATAGAAAGCATGGAGCCCGGGGGAAGTTGGGCACCAGTCTTCCAGCACTAGCTGCAGAGCACCCGATTTCACATGGGGCTCCGCCAAGTCTTCCGGAATGAAGCACAGACCCGCTCCGTCAAGGGCGGCGACGAGCATTTGATAGGTGCCGCTGAACGTGACCTGGCCATCGACACGGACCTGAAGCTGGCGGCGTCCCTTGCGCAATTCCCAGGCGTACAAGCCACCTCTGGTCGGCAAACGCAGATTGATGCAGTTGTGCTGCACCAAATCCTGCGGGGTACCCAGTTTGGGGCGGCTCGCCAGGTACGCAGGGCTTCCGGCGATGACGAAACGGCGATCCGGCCCAATCCGCAAAGCGATCATGTCCTTTGCCACTTGGTCACCGCCGCGCACGCCGATGTCATAACGGTCGGCAACGATGTCCGACAATCCGTACTCGGTCACAATCTCGATCCGTAGCTCCGGATAGCGCGCAATCACCGGACGCAGGCGTGGCCACAGGACGGTGTTGGCGGCGTAATCGGTTGCCGTGATGCGGACAGTGCCGGCAGGCCGATCCCGTAATTGCTTAATCGAGGCGACTTCGGCCGCAATTTCTTCAAGACGGGGGGCCACTCCCTGCAGGAGCCGCAAGCCAGCCTCCGTAACGGACACGCTTCTTGTGGTCCGGTTTAGGAGCCGCACACCGAGCCGCGTCTCCAATGCCCGCATTGCATGGCTTAAGGCGGAGGGCGAAAGCCCGAGCTGGGAGGCCGCGCGCGTGAAGCTCTGTGTCCTTGCGACGAGTACGAATGCCATCAGCTCGCCGATCTCCTCGCGCGCCATTACTGAATCCCCTTCATGAGTGTATGTATATTATTCCATCTAGTCGGAGGAGTCAGTCGTCTGTAAATTGACTGTCAGATTCCCAAGCGCTGCCGCGAACCCCTGTTGACGCCGAGTGTCAAGCGCGGCAAGGGGGCCCGTCCCACACGAATCGGGCAGTCCCCGGCAGTCCCCACGTCAGACTCTCAAGCCGCCGGAACTTATTCTGGAAGAGGAAGCCGGATGAAGAGGAGGAAGGCTCTATGAGTAACAAATCCGCACCCGACAATGCACGGAAGTCATTTGGCGACGTCGCGCCCAAGCTCGCAGAGATTAGCGATCTCGTCCTATTCGGCGATGTGTGGGAACGTCCTGGGCTATCGAAGCGAGACCGAAGCCTTGTGACCTGCGCGGCACTGATCGCGCTCGGCAAGACCGAACAGATGGACTTTCACTTTCCGCGAGCGTTGGAAAATGGCGTAACCCAGGCCGAGTTGGTGGAGCTGATCACGCACATGGCGTTCTACGCTGGCTGGCCCAATGCCATGTCGGCCATCGCGAAAGCGCGCCCTCTGCTCGCTCCGACGAAACCTTAGGGCGAGACCTGCAGCATCTCCGTCGACGACGTCGCGGTCGCTCGACCGGAGCATCAATGAAAGCCCCCTCCGGTCTGCCAGCCAGGCCTATCCATCCAACACAGGTGCCCAGAGCCCAGGCTCGCGCAGCCGATAAGGAGATCTGAACATGCAACTGAAGAGAGCCGGTTCCCAGCCGTCCCAGAAGGGACCATCCGAGTACTTCACAGGTACGGTCCGTATCGATCCACTCAATGCACCCCCGCATCCGGCGCGGGTCTCATGCGCGAGCGTCACATTCGAACCCGGGGCGCGATCTGCCTGGCACACGCATCCGCTTGGACAGACGCTGATCGTCACCGCCGGGTGTGGATGGACGCAGTGTGAGGGGGGGCCCATCGTCGAGATACGAGCAGGCGATGTAGTGTGGTGTCCACCAGGGCACAAGCACTGGCACGGCGCCACACCGACGACGGCCATGACCCACATAGCGGTCCAGGAAGCGCTCGATGGAAAGAATGTCCATTGGCTGGAAAAGGTGACGGACGAGGAGTACAGCCAGGGTCCCAAGCCTGGCGTCTAGTGGCGGCCGGTGGCGGCCCGTGGCGTCTAGCGACTAAGTGCCAATATTGGAAGCCACACGGTGGGTCTGGCCAAGGCAGCTCGGGCTCGCGGCGGTGTGCTGGCCATCGAGCCCCAGCCAGCAATCTACCGCATCACGTGTGCCAATCTGGCGCTAAATGCCCTAACCGATGTCGCTTCATGGCAGGTTGGGTGCGGTGCACAGGCGGGTTCCATGAGGGTACCACTCATCGACTACCAGGCCCGATCGCTGCACAATTCAGATGCAGCCGAGGGGATCTCAATTGGCCACACTCGGCGCACGGCAGGTGTGCACGCGTTACGGAGACAGGAGACCGGCGCTACAGCGCCGCAGAGCGGCGGTAATTCGCTCGAATCGGGCGGGGTCGGTCTACCAGTGTCGATCGTTCCACTCGATGAACTCGGACGCGACCTGCC